>NZ_JBEZNQ010000074.1:0-37081 GCF_040653315.1 Streptomyces sp. NPDC047981
CCGTCTTCCCCACCTATCTCACCGGCTTCTACGCCTGGTGACGGCCGCACGGCCGATCGAGCGAAAGAGGTGCCGTGCGCCCCGGCCCCGGAGTGGCCGTCGGCCTCGGTCCCGCGGTCGCGCCGGAGCGGCTGCCGGAGTCCTGGGCGCAGGCCCGGCGCGCGGCCCGGTTCGCGGGCCTGGGGCCCACGTGGCCCCGCGTGGTGGACGCCGCCGGGCTCGGCGCGCAGGTCCTGCTCGCCGACATCCCCGAGGACGCGGCGCTCGCGCACCCGGACGTGAGCGCGGTCGCCCGCCTGGAGGCCGAACCGGACGGTCCGCAGATGCTGGCGACCCTGGAGGCCGTCTGCCGTACGCGCTCGTTGCGCGAGGCGGCCAAACTCCTCTCGCTGCACCACAGTTCGGTCGCCCACCGGGTCGCCCGCGCCGAGCGCGTCCTCGCGATGTCGCTGAGCGACCCCTCGGACCGGCAGCGGGCCCACACCGCCGTACTCCTGTGGCGGCTGAACGCGCCCGACAACTGGCGTAACTGAGACCCGAATTCGGCCGGGGCACGCCGTGCCATCATTTTGAAGCAGGCGCTCCAAAATGTGCTAGCGTCGCCACGTGGTCGGCGCGCTCCGCTCGCGACCGGACCCCAACACCGCGCCACACCCACGCCCTTGGAGGCACTCCATGCCCCTCGCCGTCTACATCCTCGGCCTGGGAATCTTCACCCAAGGCACATCGGAGTTCATGCTCTCCGGGCTGCTCCCCAACCTCTCCGACGACCTGGGTGTCTCCATCCCCGACGCCGGTCTGCTGATCTCCGCGTTCGCCATCGGCATGGTCGTCGGCGCTCCGCTGCTCGCGGTCGCCACCCTGAAGTGGCCCCGCCGCACCGCCCTGGTCGCGCTCCAGGCCGTCTTCATCGCCGCGCACATCGTCGGCGCGCTGGCCCCCGGCTACGGCGTCCTGTTCGCCACCCGGGTCATCAGCGCCCTCGCCTACGCCGGCTTCTGGGGCGTCGCCGTCGCCACCGCCGTCGCCCTCGTCCCGGCCAACGCCAAGGGCAAGGCCGTCGCGGTGGTCGCCAGTGGGCTCACGCTGGCCACCATCGTGGGCGTGCCCGCGGGCACCGTCCTGAGCCAGTTCGCCGGCTGGCGGGCCGCCTTCTGGGGCGTGGCCGTGCTCACCCTCGTCAGCCTCGCCTGCTCGGTGTTCGCCATCCCGGGCGGCAAGGGCTCCGCCGACGAGGCCCGGACCGTCCGCGCCGAACTGCGTGCCATGGCACGGCCCCAGCTGTGGCTGTCGTACGCCGTGACGGCCTTCTCCTTCGGCGCGGTCATCGTCACCTTCAGCTACCTCGCCTCGCTGCTCACCGACGTCACCGGTCTCGCCGAGGGCTGGGTGCCCGTCCTCCTCGCGCTCTTCGGCCTCGGCGGCCTGCTCGGCATGGTCATCGGCGGCCGGACCGCCGAGGCCTACCCGATCCGCACCCTGGCGCTCGGCACCGGAGTCCTCGCCGTCGCCTCGGCGCTGCTCGCGGTCCTCGCGGAGAACACCGTCGTCACCGTCGCCCTGATCTTCGTCCTCGGCCTCGCCGGGTACGTGACCAACCCGATCCTGCAGTCCCGGGTGTTCGTCGTGGCGCCCGGCGCCCCGACCCTGGTGGGCGCCACCAACACCTCCGCCTTCAACGTCGGCAACACCCTGGCCCCGGCCCTCGGCGGCATGACCATCAGCGCCGGGTTCGGCTTCGAGTCGGTGGCCTGGGTCGGCGCCGCGCTGGCCGCCGCCGGTCTGCTCGGCACGCTGTGGGCGGGCCACCTGCAGTACCGGAACCGCCGTGCCGCCGAGGGCACCGTGGTCGCCTCCGGCGGGGCCGCAGGACGCAAGGACCTCGACCAGGACGGCCGGCCCGCCCGCGCCGGGCACGCCTGAGCGGTACGCCCGCCCGAGCCGGCCGCGCCCTGAGCGGTACCCGTCTCTGAACCGTACGGGCCTGAGCGGTACCCGTCTGAACCGTACGGGCCTGAGACGCATCCCGCCTGAACCGTACGGGCCTGAGACGCATCCCGCCTGAACCGTACGGGCCTGCGCCGTACCGCACCTGAGCCTCACACCCGGGCCGAACGGCCCCACCCCGAGAACGCCGTGCCCCGGTCCGCTGACTCCCCCCTGCGGACCGGGGCACGGTTCCGTCTGTGACGGGCCGGGCCCGCTCAGGCCGTGATGCCGCCGTCGATCACGAGGTCGTGGCCGAGCGCGAAGCCCGACTCCTCGGACGCCAGGTACAGCACCGCCGCGGCGCCCTCCTCCACCGAGCCGATCCGCCCCAGCGGGAACATCCCCTTGGCGCGCTCCACCCGCTCCTCGGGCGTCTCGTTCTCCAGGAGGGACATCGGGGTGTCCATCGAGGACGGGCTGAGGGTGTTCACCCGGATGCCGTCGGCCGCGTACTCCCGCGCCGCACTGCGCCCGAGCGCAGCGACGGCCGCCTTGCTCGCCCCGTACGCGCCCGCCCCGGGAATCGTCAGGTGCGCGCCGACCACGGAACCCACGTTGACGATCGTGCCGCCGCCCTGCTCCCGCATCTGCCGGATCTCGTGCTTCAACGACCGCCAGGTGCCCAGCAGGTTGATCTCCAGGGTCCGCAGGAAGTCCGCCTCCGCGAGCTCCGTGAGACCGGCCGGCTCGGGCAGGTACCCCGCGTTGTTGACGGCGACGTCCAGCCGGCCGTGGCGCTCCACGACCGTCCGCACCAGCGCCTCCACCTCCGCCTCGACGGCGATGTCGGCCGTGACGTGACCGGCCGTACCGCCCTCCTTCTCGATCAGCCGGACCGTCTCGACCAGGCGGTCGGCGGTGCGCCCGGCGACCACCACGGTGGCGCCCTCCCGGCCGAAGGCCAAGGCCGTGGCGCGCCCGATCCCGGACCCGCCCCCGGTGACGAGCACCACCTTGCCGGTGAAGCGACCAGTCATGTTCCTCATCCCATCCTCGGTGCCTAGGGCCCGCCCGGCGGATCATGGCCGGGGCCGCGGCGTCTGGCACGGCACCTCGCCGCGTTGCCGAAACGCCCCGATAGCTCCGCTATCGAGACGCTCCGGCGCCTTGCGATGCACCGCACCAGACGCCGCGCCCTGACCGACCCTGATCCGCCGGGCAGGCCCTACGCGCGTCCGCGCGCACGCACCACGATGGCCGCGCGCGGCCGCCGAGCCATCACGTATTCACGGGAGTGACCAGGGAAAACCCCGTGAACACGGGATGCGGGCGCGGCCGTTCGCCGGATGGAGTGGAGGGAGCACGCGCACGCCCGCGGAGAAGGGAACACCTTGAGCTTCGAGGAATTCGAGGGCATCGTCTACATCCCGCCCAAGGCCGGACCGGCCCGTTGGGTGTTCGGTGACCACTACACGATCAAGGCCGACAAGGAGAACACGCACGGCTCGCTCGGTCTGATCGAAGCCCTCGTGCCACCGGGCGGCGGACCGCCGCTCCACATCCACCACGACAGCGACGAGGCCTTCTACCTCATCGACGGCGAGCTGGAGATCTCCAACGAGAAGACCAGCCAGGTCGTCGGCGCCGGCGCGTTCATCTTCGTTCCCAAGGGCAAGGTGCACGCCTTCAAGAACATCGGCGACGAGCCCTGCAAGATGCTCATCATCTTCACCCCGGCCGGCTTCGAGCGCTTCTTCACCGAGCTCGGCGTGGCCGCCGAGGAGGGTGTCCCGGCGCCCGAGGCGGAGCAGTACGCCGCCGACGTCGAGAAGGCCCAGTCCATCGTCGCCAAGTACGCGGCGGAGTACGTCTGATGCTCGACGCGACCACCGTGGACGCCTACCTCGACCGGATCGGCGCCAAGCGCCCCGAACGTCTCGACGGCGAGGCCCTGGCCCATCTGCACGAACGGCATGTCCTCAGCATCCCGTTCGAGAACATCGACTTCGCCTTCGGCCGCCCGAGCCTGCCGATCGGGCTCGGTGAACCCGCCCTGGAGAAGATCGTCGGGCGCGGCCGGGGCGGCTGCTGCTACGAACTCAACGGCGCCTTCTTCACCCTCCTCGCCACCCTCGGCTTCGACGTGGAGCCGCTCGGCGCCCGGGTCCTGGAGGACGGCGTGTTCGGCCCGCTCCTGGGCCACCTGTGCCTGCGCGTACGGACCGAGGACAGCGCGGACCCGTGGCTGGCCGACGTCGGCTACGGGCACGCGTTCCGCTCCCCGCTGCCGCTGCGCCCGGGCACGCCCCACGAGGACCCGCAGGGCACCTTCGAACTCGTCGAGGCCCCCAAGGGCGACCTCGACCTCCACCGCGACGGCGAACTGCAGTACCGCCTCGAACTGCGCGGCCGTGAACTGGCGGACTTCGCCCCCACGATGTGGTGGTTCCGCAGCGCCGACGACTCGCCGTTCCTGGCCCGCCAGGTCTGCTCCATGCCCACCCCCGGCGGGCGGGTCACCCTCGCGGGCCGGACCCTGACCCGTACCGAGAACGGGGTCAGGACCAAGGAGGAGCTGGCCGACGACGACGCCGTCCGCGCCGCCTACCGCACCTGGTTCGGCATCGCACTCGACGCCCTGCCGGACCTCCCGAACGACGGAGAACACTGATGCACGACGTGACCGACGGACTCATCGACGTCCACCACCACGCGATCCCGCCGACCTACCGCGCCGCGCTCGGCGACAGGGTCGCCATCCCCGGGGTCGACTACCCGACCTGGAGCCCGGAGGCGTCCCTGGAGGTGATGGACCGGCACTCCATCGCCGCCGCCGTACTCTCCGTCACCGCACCGGGCGTCACCTTCGCCCAGGGCGCCGAGGCCCGCCGCCTGGCCCGTGAGGTCAACGAGTACTACGCCGCCCTCATCGCCGAACACCCGGCCCGCTTCGGCGCGTTCGCGATCCTGCCGCTGCCCGACGTGGCCGCCGCCAAGGACGAGCTGACGTACGCCATCGACGAGCTCGGCCTCGACGGCGTCGGACTGCTGACCAGCTACGGCAACCGGTACCTCGGCGACCCCGAGTTCGAGCCGCTGCTCGCCGAGATCGCCGACCGCGGCCTGCCCGTGCACGTCCACCCCGGCACCCCGCCGGCCAAGGACGTGGCCACTTTCGACCTGCCGCCCTCGCTCTACGACTTCACCTTCGAGACCACCCGCACGGTCGTCGACCTGCTCTTCAGCGGCACCCTCGAGCGGCTGCCCCACCTGAAGCTGATCGTCTCGCACGCGGGCGGCACGCTGCCGTTCCTCGCGCAGCGGCTCACCTACGGGCCGACGATCGGGAAGTACCTGACCGAGCGGGCGCCCAAGGACGTCGTCGGGGCGCTGCGCGGGCTGTACTACGACATCGCGATGTCCGCCAACCGCTTCGCCCTGCCCGCGCTCACCGAACTCGCCGCGCCGGACCGGATCCTGTTCGGCAGCGACTTCCCGTTCATGCCGGCCGCGCACACGACGGAGAACGTCGAGGGCTTCGGGACGTACGCGGGCTGGAACGCCGAGCAGCGCACGGCCATCGGCCGTGAGAACGCGCTGAAGCTCTTCCCGCGCCTCGCCGGGAAGTAGCGCCGGGCGGTACCGCGGCCCGTGTCACGGCCCGTACCGCCGCCCGTACCGCGCGCACGAAGGAGCCGGCCGCCTCGGGGGAGGTGGCCGGCTCCTTCGCTCGGTGCGCCCTGCCGCGGTCAGCAGACCCCGTCGACGCCGCACGCGGCGCCGAACGACTCGTCCCGCTGCTCCCGCTGTCGTGCCTGGGCGTCCAGGATCGCCTTGCGCAGCTGGGGCGCCGAGGGCACTCCCTCCACGCGGATGTCGCCGATCAGGAAGGTCGGGGCGACCTGGACCCGGTGGGCGGCGGCCTCCCTGAGCGCGTCCTGGTGCCGGGCGGTGTACGTGCCCTTCTCCAGGGCCGTACGGAACTCCTCCTGGTCCAGCTCGAGTTCACCGGCGAGCCGGGTCAGGATCTCGATCTCGCCGAGGTCCAGGTCCTCCTGGAAGAAGGCCCGGAACATCCGCCGGGTGTACGCGTCGCCCTTGCCGTGGTCCGCCGCGTACTGGAAGCCCTCGAACGCGAGCCGGGTGTACGGCTGCGGCGAGACGGTGGGCAGCGTGATGTCCACGCCCATCCGCCGGGCCATCGGGTAGACGGCCCGCTTCCAGATGTCCGGCAGGTACGGGTCCTCCGGGCGGAGCGTGGGCTTCGGGTGCTCCCGCAGCTCGAACGGCTTCCACTCGACCTGGACGTCCAGGCCCTCGGTGGCCTCCTCCAGCGGCCCCTCCGCGAGCATGCAGAAGGGACACACGTAGTCGGACCAGATCTGGATCCTCACCGGCTCCGCGGACTGCTCGGTCATCGGACGCCGCCCTTCTGCGCGGTCAGGAACTCCTGGAACGGCACTTCGTGCCCCTCGACCGGAGCGTGCGTGACCCGGATCGGCCACTGGGTGGGGTCGGTCGCGAAGATCCCGTACGAGCTTCCGTAGTCGAAGCCGTACGCACCGGCGGTCTTCCGGTCGGCGGCGAAGACGATGTGCCCCACGCCGAAGTAGCGGGCCACCATGTAGCACATGGCGCAGGGCTCGCCGGAGGCGATCAGGGTCGAGCCGGCGACGGCGAACACCCCGGCCCGACTGGCCGCCTCGCGGAGCGCGACGACCTCCGCGTGCGCGCTGGCGTCGTGGTCCTCGCGGACCCGGTTGAACCCGGTGCCGAGCACCCGGTCGTCCTGGACGACGATCCCGGAGAACGGGATGCCGCCCTTGGCCACGTGCTCCCGGCTGATCCGTACGGCCTCGTGGACGTGCGGCAGCAGGGCGTCGATGTCGGTCATGACGTGCGCGCCGCTCAGACGGCGGTCAGGCGGAGCAGGACGGCGCCGCCGATGATGGACGCGAAGGAGAGCAGCCGGGCGGGGGTGATCTTCTCCTTGAAGATGATCGCGCCGCAGATGACCGTGCCGACGCCGCCGATACCGGTCCAGATCGTGTAGCCGACCGAGACGTCGAGCTCGCGCAGGGCCAGCGACAGGGTGTAGATGCCGCCGGCGGCGGCGGAGAGCGTGAGCACGGACGGCCACAGGCGGGTGAATCCCTTGGTGGCGTTGGTGCCGAGGGCGAAGAGGACTTCGAAGACGATGGCGATGCCGAGGTAGACCCAGGTCATGGTGGTGACTCGTTTCGGGAAGGTGGGACGGAGCGGAGGAAGTCGGGGAGGGGTGCCGAGGGTCAGCCGACGGGCTGGGCCGCGGGGGCGCTTTCGGCCTCGAGCGCGGCCTGCTTCTTCGCGGCGACGTTGTCGGAGATCCGCAGGCCGAGGGCGCCGCCGATGATCAGGATGAAGGCGAGCACCTTCCAGATGGTCATCTTCTCGTCGTAGATCAGGGTGCCGAAGACGACGGTGCCGACCGCGCCGATACCGGCCCACACGGTGTAGCCGACACCGACGTCCACGGTCTTCAGGGCCATGGAGAGCGTGAAGATGCCGCAGGAGGCGGCGGCGACGGTGAGCAGGGACGGGCCGAGCTTGGTGAACCCGTCGGTGGCCTCGGTCGAGAGCGCGAAGGTGATCTCGAACAGCGAGGAGAACAGCAGCCAGGCCCAGCCGACGTTGGCGTTCTGCGGCTTTGCCTGCGGGGAGGGGGACGTCATGGAACTCACTCTCCAGGAAGTTGTTTGTCCGTGCAAGTTCTTAGAAGGCGTAGCCGGCTGATGACGGACTGACGCGGCGCCCATGAGGTTGCATGAGCATGTACCCTGTTGTCAACGTCTCCATGAAAGGTGCGTCACCTTATGGCCGCTACCCACACCGCGTCGTCCGACCAGGTGGTCTGGAGCCGCCTCCTCGTCCTGCACTCCCGCGTGGAACGGGAGTTGGCGCAGGCGCTCCAGCGACGCCACGGGATCGGCCTTTCGGAGTTCCGGGCGCTCGAATCCCTGACCCACGCCGAGGACAGCGAGCTGCGCATGCAGGACCTGGCCGAACGGGTCGGTCTCGGCCAGTCCTCGGTGACGCGCCTCGTCGCGCGGCTCGAAGTGGCCGGATTCGCCTTCAAGGACCTGTGTCCGTCCGACAAGCGCGGGGTCTACGCGGTGATCACGGACGAGGGGCGCGAGCGGGTCGCCGCGGCCCGGACGACCTACGCGGACGTGCTCTCCTCGGCGCTCAACGCGCTGACCGCCGATCCCGAGTACGCCTCCACGGTGCAGTCGCTGCGCGCCGCCGGCGCCTGACGGGCGCCACGTCCGCGCCTGCGGACAGAGTCGGTTCGGCACTCTCCCCCAACCCCTGACGCGCTGTCAATCGCGGGATCTCGGCATAGCGCGCCAGGGGTGGTTTCGTTGCATGATCAAGCGTAACGAGAACGCGGTTCCCGCTTCTCGCATCGTCCGTCGCTCAGCGATGTCCATGCATGACGATGCAAGTTACGTGCTCCAGAAGCACTGATCTCGTTCGATCGCTTGATCTCAACGACTCGACCGTCTCGGGGGAGAGACCGCCGTGCCATCGACACATCTCGCCGCATCCATCGACGCCCACAGCCGGGACCGCGCAGACCGGGTCGCCCTCTCGTACGAGCGGCGCACCCTCACCTACGCCGAGCTGGGTGACCTCACCCGGGAGTTCCGCGAGCAGCTGCGCCGCCTGGAGCTGCCGGCCGGCAGCACCGTCTGCGTCCCCGCCCACAAGACGCCGGAGACGATCGCCCTTCTGACGGCGGTCTTCCACGAGGGCCTGATCGCCCTCGCACCCTCGCCCGACCTGGGCATCGCCGCCCGCACCCGGCTGGCCCAGCAGGCCCGCGCGTCCCACAGCCTCACCGTCGCCGCCGACGGCGCCCTGACCGCGGAGGCGGTCACCGCCAACGCGGTGGAGGCCGAGGGCTTCGACCGGGCGGACGCCGGCCGCACGCGCCTCCTGCTCACCACCTCGGGCTCCACCGGCACCCCGAAGATCGTGCCGATCCCCGTCGAGGGCTTCGACGCCTTCGCCGACTGGGCCACCGCCGAGTTCGCGCTCACCGGGGACGACGTGGCGCTCTCCTACGCCCCGCTCAACTTCGACCTCGCCCTGCTCGACGTCTGGACCTTCCTGCGGCTCGGCGCCCAGGTCGTCCTGGTCCCGAAGGACCGGGCCACCGAAGCCCCCCACCTGCAGGGCCTGGTGGGCGGCCACGGCGTCACCTTCGTCCAGGGCGTGCCCATGCTGCACCGCCTCCTGGTCCAGGACGGCCCCGAGTTCACCGCCGTCCGCACCCTCATCACCACGGGCGACTCGCTCGCCCCCGAGCTCCTCGAGCCGATGACCCGGACGTTCCCGAACGCCCGGTTCCACAACATCTTCGGCTGCACGGAGACCAACGACTCCTTCCTCCACGCCATCGACCCGCACACGGCCGCCGCGCAGCCGATCGGCCGCCCGCTCGCCGGGGTGCGCGCCCTCGTGGTCGACGCCGAAGGACGGACCGTCACGGGCGCGGGAACCGGCGAACTCCTCGTCTCCACCCCGTTCCAGACCGCCGGCTACCTCAGGTCCGTCCTGAACGAGCAGGCGTTCACGGTCCGCGAGGGCCACGTCTACTACCGCACCGGCGACATCGTCTCCCGTACGGACGAGGGCCTGTTCACCCTCGAAGGCCGGGCGGACTGGCAGGTCAAGGTGCGCGGTGTACGCACCAACCTCCAGGAGGTCGAGACCGTCGTCGCCGCCCACCCGGACGTCGCCGAGGCCGTCGTCGTGGCCCTGCCCGACGAGCAGACCGGCGTCCGCCTGCACGCCCACGTCACCCGCCACCCGGCCACCGCGCTGACCGGTCTGCGCCTGCGGACCCACATCAGCAAGCACCTCCCGCGCCACGCGATCCCGTCCTCGGTGCACGTCACGGAGGCCCCGATGCCCCGGACGTCGACGGGCAAGCCCGACCGGAACCTCATCAGGAACAACCGCATGAAGGAGACCCAGACCGCATGAGCGAGACCGGCGCCACCCACGTGACCGCGGAGATCCGTACGTACCTCGTCACCGAGTTCCTGGCGGGCGAGGACTCCTCGGACCTCACCGACGACTACGACCTGATCGACTCCGGGGTGATCGACAGCCTCGGCCTCGTCCGGCTGATCTCCCACATCGCGAGCCGCTACGGCGTGCCCGTGGACGACATCGACTTCGGCCCGGACGACTTCCGGACCCTCACCGCGATCACCCGCCTCGTCCGGGAGAACGCCCCCGCCACGGCGGCCTGACACCACCCCGCTCCACCGGCGCCGCTCGACGGGCGCCCCGCCCCACCGGCGCCCTCCGCTCCACCGCGCCACGGCACATCCGCGCACCGCACGCGCTCACCGCTCATGGCACGCGCGCACACCCGCACACCACACCCGCACACCACACCTGAGGGAGTACCCGCATGTTCACCCGCAGCGTCGACGACGTCGTCCCCGTCCAGTGGGGCAACGGCACCAGCCACCGCCTGCTCACCAAGACCGACGGCATGGGCTTCGCCGTGGCCGTGACCCTCGTCCGGCAGGGCACCACCAGCGCGCTGCAGTACCGCGACCACCTGGAGGCCTGCTACTGCGTCGCCGGCTCCGGCGAGGTCGTCGAGAAGGACGGCACCCGGCACAAGATCACGCCCGGCACCATCTACGCCCTGGACGAGCACGACCCGCACTACCTGATCGCGTCGGACTACGAGGACCTGCACCTCATCTCGGTCTTCAACCCGCCGATCGTCGGCGACGAGAAGCACAAGCTGTCGGCCGACGGCTTCTCCCAGTACTGAGCCGCCCCGCCCCCGGGGCGGCACCCGCCCCCGCCGCCGCCCCGGGGCACCCCTTCCCACCCGATGTGACAAGGACCAGGCTGTGACCGACGACCTCTTCCACCTCGCCACCCCGTGGGCCGACAAACTCAACGCCGACCTCGGCGACCTGGACCGCGCCGGCGCGTTCCCGTCCGACAAGTGGCCCGCCGTCCAGGACTCCGGAATCCTGCGGACCCCCTTCCACCCCGACCACGGAGGCCACGGCCGGTCCCTGACCGAGACCATGCGCGTACTGGAGGGCCTCGGTCACACCTCCCGCGACGCCGGCCTGTCCTTCTCCACGTCCACCCAGATCGTCTCCGTGGGCGTCCCGCTCCAGCAGTTCGGCAGCGAGGAGCTCAAGCGGCGCCACCTGCCGCGGATCATGGCCGGTGACGTGATCACCGCCCACGCCATCACCGAGGAGTCCGGCGGCTCGGACGCCATGAACTCCACCACGACCGCCGTCCTCGACGGCGACCACTACGTCGTGGACGGCAGCAAGATGTTCATCACCAACGCCCCGGTCGCCGGCCTCTTCCTGCTGTACGTGCGCACCGGCGCTCCGGGCCCGTTCGGACTGACCACCCTGCTCGTCGAGGCGGACACGCCCGGGCTGACCGTCGGTCCCGCCATGGACAAGATCGGCCTGCGCACCAGCCCGATCGGCACGCTCGCCTTCGACGGGCTGCGCGTCCCGGTGTCCCAGCGGGTCGGCCGGGAGGGCGCCGGCTTCCGCGTCCTGGACTACGTCATGAAGCGCGAAGTGCTCTTCGCCTTCTCGATCACGCTCGGCGAGATGACCCGCCGCGTCGAGGACACCATCCGCTTCGCCAAGTCCCGTACGCAGTTCGGCCGGACGATCGGTTCGTACCAGGCCGTCTCCCACAAGATCGCCGACATGAAGATCAGCCTGGAGACGGCGCGCAAGTGGCTGCGCGACACCGGGGCCAAGGTGGAGGCCGGCCAGGACGCGGCCATCGACCTCGCCGCCACGAAGACCGTCGTCTCCGAGGCCAATCTGAGGCTGGCGCTCGACGCCGTCCAGATCCACGGCGGACGCGGCGTCCTCACCAGCCACGGCGTCGAGCGCGAACTGCGCGACTCCGTCGCCGGGACCATCTACTCCGGCACGAGCGAGATCCAGCGCAACCGCATCGCCGCCCTCCTCGGCCTCTGACCGCGGCCCCCGACCTGGCTTCTGCCTCGGGCCTCCGCCCCGGCCTCCGACGATCCCAAGGGAACCGACTGTGATGACCCTCGACCTGTACGACCGGCTGACGCGACCCACCGATTTCCTCGACTACGAGACCGACGCCGTCCAGACCTTCATCGACGACGTGGTCAAGGACCGCGCCTCCGACAAGCGCACCATGGCCGTCGAGCTCTACTACGCCGTCCGCGACGGCGTGTTCTACGAGGTCTACGGCGCCGATCTGTCCGCCGACGGACTGAAGGCCTCCCACACCGCCACCACCAAGTCCGGCTTCTGCCTGCACAAGTCGGCCCTCTACGCCGCCGCCGTCCGGGCCCTCGGCATCCCCTCCCGGCTGGTCTACGGCGACGTCCGCAACCACCTCGCCTCGCCCCGGCTGATCGAGCACATCGGCGGCGACGTCTTCTTCCACGGCCTCACCCAGGTCTACCTGGACGGCAAGTGGATCAAGGCGACCCCGGTGTTCAACAAGATGCTCTGCAAGCTCTACGGCATGGAGGCCCTGGAGTTCGACGGGCTGGAGGACAGCCTCTACCACCCGTACGAGGGCGGCGCGGGCGCCATGGAGTTCCTCACCGACCACGGCGCCTTCGACGACGTCCCGTACGACTTCGTCATCGGATCGATGCGCGCCCGGCACCCCAAGTTCCTCAGCGACACCGGCACCAGCACGGTGTCCGGCGGCCGGCTGGCCGAGGAAGCCAAGTAAGGAGAGCACGACCATGACCCAGGCCACCGAGGCCCCCCGGGCCGCCACGCCCACCGACGGCTGGGATGCCGCCATCCGGATCGGCGTCGTCGTCCCGCACGCCGACGTCGGCCCGGAGGCCGAACTCCAGGCCATGGCCCCCGCGTCGGTCTCCATCCACGGCTCCCGCGTCCACTTCGGGGCGATGCGCGCCGGCGGTGAGATGGACGAGAAGATCCCGCACGACCCGGTCCGCGCGTTCGTCGAACCGCCCTTCCTGGACCAGGCCGTCGAGCAGCTCGCCGCCTCGCCCCTGCACGCGCTGACCCTCGGCTTCACCTCCTCCAGCTACGTGCTGAAGGCGGCGGGGGAGCGGGAGCTGTACGAGCGGCTGCGCCCGGTGACCCGGGAGCTGCCGATCACCGGCACGACCCGGGCCGCCCGGGCCGCGTTCACCGCGCTCGGCGCCCAGCGGATAGCCCTGGTGAACCCGCCGTGGTTCGACGACGAGCTCTCCGGCCAGGGCGCCGACTACTTCCGGGAGTTCGGCTTCGACGTGGTCCACCACGGGCCGTGCGGGCTGCCGTCGAACCAGAAGGCGATCACTCCGCAGAACCTCTCGGAGTGGCTCCGTACCACCGTCGCCGCCCACCGCCCGGACGCCGTCCTGGTCGCGGGCAACGGCATCCGCGCGGTCGGCACCATCAAGCCGCTGGAGGCGGAGCTCGGCTTCCACGTCGTGACCGCCAACCAGGCGATCTTCTGGCACGCCCTGCACCTGGCCGGCGCGACGGCGATCAGCGCGGGCGTCACCGAGTACGGCGCCCTCTTCTCCCGCCCGGCCCCGACGGACGCGGCCTGATCCACGGACGCGGCCTGATCCACGGGCCCGGCGCGATCCACGGGCCCGGCCTGATCCACGCGCGCGGCCTGTTCCATGCGCGCGGCGCGATCCACGGACGCGGCGTGATCAACGCACGGGTGAGCCCGGACGGCCGACGGCCGCCCGGGCTCACCACGCGAGGGCCCGATCAGAGCGTGCCGGGCACCTCGTACAGCGCGACGACCGCGGTGAAGATCTCCTCGTCGTTCTGCTCCGCCGTCACCAGGACGTGCGGCCGCCCGGCCGGATCGTCCGGCAGCGGCCTGGCGATGATCCAGCACGGCGCGTCCAGTTCGGCGTACCGGGTGAAGTCGCAGCTCATGCCGGCGACCAGGGTCTGCCGCGGGTGGGTCGCGGCCTGCGCCGCCTGGCGTGCGGCCTCCAGGAGCAGCATGCCCGGGGCGTGGTCGACGGGGTGGTCGAACAGGACGGGGTGCGAGGTGTCCGTCCGCAGCTGCCAGCGGCGGGGGACGTCGGTGCAGGAGAGCACGACGTCCTGGAACCGGGTCCGGCCCGTCTCGTTCGTCGGGGACGGCGGCGGCAGCGGAACGGCGCGCGCGTTGGCGCTCGCGATGTCGGCGTACGGTCCGCGCAGCCGCTCGTAGACCGCCCGGTCCTGGATGGTGAACCGGGTCCGGGCCCTGGCGAGACGGCGTCCCGCGCGGGTGGCCTCGACGGAGAGGGTGAGGGCGGTCGCCCGCCCCTTGCGGTACTTCACGTCCGAGCAGCTGATGTGGAGTTCGACGTACGCGTCCTCGCCGTCGGCCCACAGCTCGTCCGGCGCGATGTCCCAGCCGAAGTCCTTCCACAGCAGCTGGTGCCCGAAGGGGACGTCGTACGCGGCGTGGGAGAGCATCGGCAGCGTCTGCCGCACCGTCTCCGTCATGAACAGGGGGTCGAACCTGCCGTGTCGCGCCAGATAGAAGGCGTGCTCGCGCGGCCAGCGCGCGGTGACGGTGAAGGTGTCGTCCCCGGTGCGGCACCAGCTCACGAGGAGCACCTCGGCCGGGTTCGTCTTGTGGGTGTACGACATCGGAACGGGCACGGTGCCGGTGGTCGTCCGGTCCTGTGCGAGCTCTATCGGCGGCACAACAGTTCTCCCCTGACTGTTTCCAGATAATCGCGGACCTGCACACTGGTGTGGTGGCTGGCCGCTCACATAAGATAGTGGTCACTCTTTTTCTTTGTCGATGTATACGGGGTAAAGGCGCAGTGGCGGAACACAGGCAGGAACGGGCGGTCCGCACGAGGGAGCTGGTGCTCCGAGCTGCGGCGGAGGTCTTCGACGAGTCCGGATACCTCGGTGCGAGCATCACCAAGATCCTCGATCGCGCGGGCGTCACGGCGGGCGCCGTGTACTTCCATTTCCGGTCGAAGGAGGGACTGGCCCGCGCGGTCATCCTGGAGCAGGCGGCCGATCTGCAGTTCCCCGAGGGGGAGGGCGGCCTCCAGCAGCTTCTGGACATGACCGGCTACCTCGCCGTGGAGATGCAGCACAACACCCTGCTGCGGGCCGGCGTCCGGCTCGCCGTCGAGCAGGGCGTCGTCGGCCCGCAGGAGTACACGATCTACGAGTGGTGGGCCGACCGGTTCCACCAGGAGTTCGAACGGGCCCGGGGGATGGGCCAGTTGCTCGACGGCGTGGACGTGGCCGCCTTCTCGCAGCTCCTGGTCGCCGCCTACACCGGTACGCAGGTCATGTCCCAACTCGCCACCGGCCGCGCCGACCTGCCCCGCCGGATCAGCGACATGTGGCGATGTCTGCTGCCCGCGCTGGCCCCCGCCGACGTCATCGCCGAGCTGCGGATCCCCGCCGACGACACCGTGGCCGCCACGTGAGCGCTCTGCGCGTCGTGCTGACCGGGGCGACCGGCTTCGTCGGCACCCGCGTCCTGCACACCCTCACCTCCACCGCCCAGGCCACCGGCCGCCCCCTCTCCGTCCGGGTCCTGGGCCGTGCCACCGCCGCTCCCGCCACCGTGACCGCCGCCGCCCCGCAGGGCGTGACCTGGACGTCCGTGGACCTGACGGACCGTGCCTCGCTGCGGAAGGCGGCGAGCGGCGCCGACGTCCTGATCCACCTCGCCTCCCGGATCTCCGGCGACGAGGCCCAGTGCGCGGCGGTCAACATCGACGGCACCACCGCCCTCGTCGAGGAGGCCGCCCACTGGGGCGTGGACCGGATCGTCCACCTCTCCACCGCCGCGGTCTACGGACCGGGCCCGCACCGCGGCATCGCGGTCGACGAGATCGTGCCCGCCCCCGTCTCACCCGCCAGCCGCACCCGCCTGGCCGGCGAGGCCCCCGTCCTGGCAGCCGGCGGAACGATCCTGCGCCCGGGCCTCGTGCTCGGCGCCGGTGACCGCTGGGTGGTGCCCGCCCTCGCGGAACTGCTCGCCCGCGTCCCGGCCCGCTGGGACGGCGGCCGCGGCCTGCTCTCCGTCGTGGACGTCGACGACCTCGCCCGCCTCGTGGCCACTCTGGCCACGTCCGAGGCCGCCCCGCCGCCGGGCGTCCACCACGCCGGCCACCCCGTGCCGGTGAGCAACGGCGAGCTGATGGCGGAGCTGGCCGCCCTGGACATCCTGCCCAAGGCCGAGGACGACTGGCCCTGGGACGTCTGCCTGGAACGGCTCCGTGCGGTGCCGGGCCGAACCAGCGAGCGGCAGTTCTCCCTGCTGGCCCAGGACCACTGGTACGCGAGCGAATCCATCTGGCGGACTACCTCCTGCCCCCCGGGCCCCGGCCCCCTGACCCGCCTCGCGGCGGCGGCCCCCTGGTACCGCTCGTTCCTGGCGGGGTGACGCGAGCGCGCGAGCGCACCCCACGCAGCCGACAACCCCGGCGACACGCAGGCGACACGCAGGCGACACGCGAAAGGGCGGCGCACTCCGACGGCTGGTCGGTGTACGCCGCCCTCTCGTGCGTGGCGGGTGGTCGCGGGTTCCGGCCCGCGTGGTCACGGCGACTACTTCGGGTCGTCGTTGAACTTCGAGGTCGACCAGAAGTAGCCGAGCACCGCGAGGCCGACGCACCAGGCGACCGCGAGCCAGCCGTTGTGGCCGATCTCGGTGCCGAGCAGCAGACCGCGCAGGGTCTCGATGGCCGGCGTGAAGGGCTGGTACTCCGCGATCGGCTGGAACCAGCCCGGCATCGAGGAGAGCGGGACGAAGGCGCTGGACAGCAGCGGCAGCAGGATCATCGGCATCGCGTTGTTGCTGGCGGCCTCCGCGTTCGGGCTGATCAGGCCCATGCCGACGGCGATCCAGGTGAGCGCGAGGGCGAAGAGCACGAGCAGTCCGAAGGCCGCGAACCACTCCAGGACGGTGGCGTCGGTGGAGCGGAAGCCGATGGCCACGCCCACCGCGCCGACGAGCACGACGCTCATCACGGACTGCAGCACGCTGCCGACGACGTGCCCGACGAGCACCGAGCCGCGGTGGATCGCCATGGTGCGGAAGCGGGCGATGATGCCCTCGGTCATGTCGTTGGCGACGGAGACCGCCGTGCCGATCGTGGTGGAGCCGATCGTCATCAGGAGCAGCCCCGGGACGATGTAGGCGATGTACTTGGCCCGGTCCGGCTCGCCGCCGCCGATGCCCACGCTCATCGTCTCGCCGAAGATGTAGACGAAGAGCAGCAGCAGCATGATCGGCGTGAGCAGCAGGTTCAGCGTGAGCGAGGGGTAGCGCCGCGCGTGCAGCAGGTTCCGCCGCAGCATGGTGGACGAGTCGCGCAGGGCGAGGGAGAGGGAGCTCATCGGACAGCCTCCTTGGGCTGGTCGGGGATGCCGGCGGTGGTGGAGCCGGAGGCGGTGGAGCCGGTGGAGCCGGTTGCGGTCAGGGCGAAGAAGACGTCGTCGAGGTCGGGCGTGTGCACGGTCAGTTCGTCGGCCTCGATGCCGGCCGCGTCCAGGCGGTCGAGGATGGAGCGCAGTTCGCGCTGGCTGCCGTCGCTCGGGAGCTGGAGCGCCAGGGCCTCGTCGTCCCGGCCGGCGTCCTCGCCGAGCGCGGCGCCGGCCGCCCGGTACGCGGACGGGTCGGCGAAGCGGAGCCGTACGTGCCCGCCCGGGATGAGCCGCTTGAGCTCCTCCGCGGTCCCCTCGGCGACGATCTTCCCGCCGTGGAGCACGGCGATCCGGTCGGCGAGTTCGTCGGCCTCCTCCAGGTACTGGGTGGTGAGGAAGACGGTGACGCCGTCGGCGACGAGTGTGCGGATGATCTGCCACATGTTGTGGCGGCTGCGCGGGTCGAGGCCGGTGGTCGGTTCGTCGAGGAAGATGATCCGCGGGTCGCCGACCAGGGTCATGGCGATGTCGAGACGGCGCTTCATGCCGCCGGAGTAGGTGGAGGCGGGCTTCTTCGCGGCCTCCACGAGGTCGAAGCGCTCGAGGAGTTCGGCCGCGACCCGCCGTCCTTCCTTCTTGGACAGGTGGTTGAGGTCCGCCATGAGGAGCATGTTCTCCTCGCCGGTGATCAGACCGTCGACGGCGGAGAACTGTCCGGTGACGCCGATCGCGGCGCGCACGGCCTGCGGCGCGCCGGCGAGGTCGTGGCCGCCGACGCGGACCTCACCGCTGTCGGCGGAGACGAGCGTGGAGAGGATCTTCACGGCGGTGGTCTTGCCGGCGCCGTTCGGCCCGAGCAGGGCGAACACGGATCCGGCGGGGATGCGCAGGTCGACTCCGTCGAGGACGGTCTTGTCGCCGTAGGACTTGCGCAGTCCGGTCGCCGAGATGGCGAGGTCGGTCATGGGGTCACTCCTTGTCGAGATCTGCGGCTTGAGGGTCTGTCGCTCAGGCGCTCAGAGGCTGCGGGCGGTGATGTCGCCGAAGGCGGTGGTCGCGTGGACGGTCAACTCGGCGGCGGCGCCACCGGAGTTCTGGAGCGAGTTGTGGATCCGGCCGTGGGCGGTGCCGGCGTCCAGGGCGGCGGAGACCCCGCGGGCGGCGCCGACGGTGATCCCGCCGGCCTCGGTGCGCAGGGTGACCGTGCCGCGTACGGCTTCGGCGACGCGAATGTCGCCCTTCTGGGTGCTGATCTCGGCGGAGCCGCCGAGGCGGGCCACCGACACGTCACCGGCCTGGAGGACGAGCCGGGCGCCGACGACCTCGTCGAGCTCGACCGTGCCCTGCTGTCCCTCGAAGGCGACGTCGCCGAGCGGCCCGGTGGAGCGGAACTCACCGGCGGCCGCCTTCGCCTCGACCCGGGAGCCGGCCGGCAGCTTGACGGTCACGTCGATGAAGCCGCTGTTGCCGAGCACCCGGTTCTTCGCCTCGGGGACCTCGACCCGCAGGACACCGTCGGCGTAACCGACCTCGGTCTGCTCGGCCGCCTTCACGTCGCGGCTCTTGCCCGGGTCCACGGGCCGGACCTCGACGGTGGCCTCGGCCTGGTCGGCGGCGACGATCCGGATGACGCCGGCGGGGATGTCGAGGACGGCGGTGACGGGGGCGGTGGTGGCGAAGGTCTGCATGGTTTCTCTCCTGGTTTCCGTTGCCGGGCCCGTTGCCCGGCTCGTCGTTTCCGATGAGGGAAACACTACGTTGCGTTCGAAGGTGTGGCAACAAGCCTGTTGCGCAAGAATCCAGTATTCGCAGGTAGTTAGGGCTTTTTCGTTGCAACGGGATCGATTGCAATGCAACGAGCCCCAACCGTTGCGTTGCAATGGATCGAGATTGAACGCTATGCGGACGGCAACCCAGGGGTCTTCGACGCGGTGCGGCGTGCGCAGGCGAGGAACCGGTGGCCCCCGCCCGCACCGACGCGGTCAACCGTCGAACCCCGCCGCTGCCTTCGCCGTGTACGCCCGCAGGACTCGAACCAGCGGCCAAGCGCTGGGAGGCATTCGGTGGTTGGGGGAGAGGGGCGAGGTCCCGCTGCTCGGCTTCCACGTCTCGGACCCGGATGCGTCCGGGCGAGCCTGGACCGAAGTGATCGGTGTCCGTGACCTGGTCGCCGACGGTGCCGCCGCTGACCGGAGACGTACGCTGCACCAACTCCAGCACTACAGCCGCCGACCGGGAGTCCCCCCGTGACCGCACAGCCGTTCCTCTACGTCGTCGTCTGCGCCGCGGGCATCGCGGGCGACGTCCACAAGCTGATCACCGCCGCGCAGGAGCAGGGATGGGGCGTCGGCGTCATAGCCACCCCGCAAGGGCTCGGCTTCCTGGACGTCGACGCCGTCGAGGCCCGGACCGGCTACCCGATTCGCTCCGCCTGGCGCAGCCCCGGAGACCCGCGTCCCCTGCCGCCCGCCGACGCCATCGCCGTCGCCCCGGCCACGTTCAACACGATCAACAAGTGGGCCGCGGGCATCGCCGACACCCTTGCCCTGGGCGTCCTGTGCGAGGCGTACGGCGCGGGCGTCCCGACGGTGGTCCTGCCGTACGTGAACGCCGCCTTGGCCGCCCACCCGGCGTACGGCCGGAGCCTGGACCGGCTGCGAGAGATGGGCGTCCTGGTCGGCCCGTACGAGCCGCATCGACCGAAGGCCGGCGGCGGCGCGGGGGAGTTCCGCTGGGAAGACGCGCTGGATCTCCTCGGAGGCGCGTCGGCGGGATGACCCGCGGTACCTCTCCAGCGGCTTCGCGCATCGAGTTCGCCGCCCCGAACCGCCGCACCGGGCCTGTGTCCGCCCCCGCCCCCACCGCCCAGAACCGGCCACCACCAGCAAAAAGACCCTCCCGAAGGAGGGTCTCGCGCGGTGCGCCCCCGGCAGGACTCGAACCTGCGGCCAAGTGCTTAGAAGGCACCTGCTCTATCCACTGAGCTACGGGGGCCGGGTGGTGGATCGGTGGCCGGGAGCCCCTGGTGGGTGGGGCTTGGCCGGTTGGGTCAAGGATAGGGCTCTGATCCCCTTGGCCCGGTTGCTTCACCTGCGTGCCACGATGTGGAGGTTCGGTGAAGCGGAACGATAATCGCAGGCAGGTGCGATTCCCGCAGTGTTTTTCACGCCACTGGGCCCGGGTGTTGTGCACTCGTTATGCCTGAGGCTCCCGTCATCCTTCGTTCGGTCGGCGCGCAGGGCCCTTATACGCTTCAAAAAGGCTCCAAAATTGGGCATTCTTCGCATGTGGTGACCTTGGACGAACGGCCTCAGCTGATCGACGCACTCTCCGCCCTGCGCGACTGTGTCGCGGCCGTGCGTCTCCCCCTTCCCCTCCCAGGCGCCCCACGCGCCCGCCAGAGCCGGGCCGAGCTGCTCGCCCAGCTCGACGACTATCTGGTGCCCCGGCTGAAGGACCCCCACGCCCCTCTTCTCGCCGTCGTCGGCGGGTCCACCGGGGCCGGGAAGTCCACGCTCGTCAACTCCCTTGTGGGGCGCCGGGTCAGCGAGGCCGGAGTGCTCCGGCCCACCACCCGCACGCCCGTGCTCGTCTGCCACCCCGACGACCACCACTGGTTCGCCGGCATGCGCATCCTGAACCAGCTCACCCGCGTCTGGCTGCCCCAGCAGGACGAGGAGGCCGCCGAGGAGCCCCCCGAGGAGAACGCGCTGCGCGTCGAGACCTCCTCCGCCCTCGTCCCCGGACTCGCCCTGCTCGACGCCCCCGACATCGACTCCCTCGTCGTCGAGAACCGGCTGCTCGCCTCCGAGTTGATCTGCGCCGCCGACATCTGGGTCATGGTCACGACCGCCTCCCGGTACGCCGACGCCGTCCCCTGGCACCTCCTCCGTACCGCCAAGGAGTACGACGCCACGCTCGTCACCGTCCTCGACCGCGTCCCGCACCAGATCATCGGCGAGGTCTCCCGGCAGTACGAGGCCCTGCTCGACAAGGCCGGCCTCGGGGACGTCCCCCGCTTCACCATCCCCGAACTGCCCGAGTCCGCGGGCGGCGGCAGCGGGCTGCTGCCCGACACCGCCGTCGCCCCGCTCCGCGCCTGGCTCGCACACCGCGCCCAGGACCCCGCCGCACGCCAGCAGGCCGTCGGCCGGACCGCCACCGGCGTCATCGACTCCCTCGACTCCCGGATGCCCGAACTCGCCGCCGCGGTCGCCGCCCAGTACGCCGCCGCCGTCCGGCTCGGCGGCGCCGTCGAGGGGGCGTACGAGGAGCAGGGCGAACGCGTCCGGCAGCAGGTGCGGCGCGGCGCCGTCCTCGCCGGTGACGCCCGCACCCGCTGGCGCGGATACCCCCGCGACAGCTCCGCCGACGAACTGCTCGACGCCCTCGTCGAGTCGCTCGCCGCCCTGCTCCAGTGCGCGGTGGCCGCCGCCGACGAACGCGTACGGGACGCCTGGCGCCGCGAACCCGCCGCGGCCGCCCTCGGCCCCGTCCACGCCGCCCCCGACCGCGAGGCGGCCGAGCGGATCGAGCTGACCGTACGGCGCTGGCGGCGCGAACTCGACGAGCTGGCCGAGGAGGAACTGCGCACCACCGAACGGCCCGGCACCGCCCGAACCGCCGCGCCCGACGCCGACACCGTCGCGGCCCTGCTCGCCGCGGCCCTCCTCGGCGGCCGCCGCACCCGCAGCGCCGGCGAGCGGCTCGCCGAACTCCTCGGCGCCCAGGCCGCCCTGCGCCTGCGCGACAAGGGCGGCGCGCTGCTCACCACGTGCCTCGACCGCGCGCTGCACACCGAACGAGACCGGCGGATCGCCCCCCTCGACGCCCTCGACGTGACCCCCGAGCCGCAGGCGGAGCTGATCGCCGCGCTCTCCGTACTGCAGAAGGAGAAGTGAGGACCGGTGAGCAGCAGCACGGTGGACGATCGTTGGGACGACGGACTCATCGCCCGGAGGGCGGCAGAGCGGGCCGCCGCGCAGTCGCCCGGGGAGGCACAGGCCGACCCCGAGGAAGACAGCCTTCCGCCGCTCGGCGGGCAGTACGGCGGCTCCCTGCGCACCCGCCTCGACGCCCTCCACGAACTCGTCGGCCTCTCCCGTACGCGACTGGCCGGCGACACCCTCGACGAGGCCGGACGCGTGCTCGACGAGGCCGCCGCCCGCCAGCGGCTCTCCGCCCGGCACACCGTCGTCGCGATCGCAGGCCCCACCGGCAGCGGAAAGTCGACGCTCTTCAACGCCCTCGCCGGCGTCCCCGTCTCCGAGACCGGCCTGCGCCGCCCCACCACCTCGGCGCCCATCGCGCTCAGCTGGTCCGAGGGGTCCGCCGGTCTCCTCGACCGGCTCGCCGTCCCCGGCCGGCTCCGCCGCCGCCCGCTGGCGGGCGGGGCGGCCGACGAGGACCTCCAGGGGCTCGTCCTGATCGACCTGCCCGACCACGACTCGGCCGTCACCGGCCACCGCGACCAGGTCGACCGCGTCCTCGCCCTGGTCGACGCCGTGATCTGGGTCGTGGACCCGGAGAAGTACGCCGACGCCGCGCTCCACGAGCGCTATCTGCGTCCGCTGGCCGGCCACGCCGAGGTCACCTTCGTGGTCCTCAACCAGATCGACCGGCTCGGCACCGACGCCGCCGACCTCGTCCTGGACGACCTGCGCCGCCTCCTCGACGAGGACGGCATGGCCCTCGGTGAGCACGGCGAACCCGGCGCCACCGTCCTCGCGCTCTCCGCGCTCACCGGGGAGGGCGTCGGCGAACTGCGCGAACTCCTCGGCCGGTTCGTCACGGAGCGGACCGCGCCCGCGCTCCGTCTCTCCGCCGACGTCGACGCGGCCGCGGCCCGGCTCCGCCCTGCGTACGTCTCCGACGGCCAGACCGGCCTGGGGGAGCGGGCCCGGGAGGACTTCGCGGCCCGGCTCGCCGTCGCCGTCGGCGCCACCGCGGCGGGCGAGGCCGCCGAACGCGTCTGGCGCCGCGGTGCCATCCGCGCCTGCGGCACGCCCTGGCTTCGCCTCTACCGCTGGTACGAACGGCTCCGCGCGCACGGCTCCACCGACCCGCGTCTCCAGGCACCCCTGGAGGACGAACTCACGGCGAGGCAGCGGGTCGAGCAGGCGGTGCGGGTCGTCGCCGACGACGCCTCGCGCGGACTGCCGGCACCCTGGGCGCAGGCGGTGCGCGAGGCGGCGGCACGCGGCGCCGACGGGCTGCCGGAGGCCCTCGACGAACTCACCGCGACCATCGGCGACCCGGCCGCCCGGCCCCCGCGCCCCGCCTGGTGGCCCGCGGCCGTCCTGGCGCAGGTCCTGATGACGCTGCTGCAGATCTTCGGCGCGCTGTGGCTGGTCGGCCAGATCGTCGGCGTCGTGGAGCCCGGGCTGCTGCCGCCCGTTCTCATCATGCTCGGCGGCATCGTCGGCGGTCCGCTGGTGGAGTGGGCGTGCGCGGCGGCGGTGAAGGGGCCCGCGCGGCGGTACGGGCAGGAGGCCGAGCGGAAGCTGCGGGAGGCGGCGGCCGCGTGCGGCCGGGCCCGCGTCCTGGACCCGATCGCGGCCGAGTTGATGCGCTACCGGGAGGTCCGCGACCAGTACGTGACGGTGTCGGGGACGCGCTCGGGGGCCCGGGTGGCGCGGCTGGGCGCCGTCGGCATGCGCTGGGGCGGTACGAGGCCGGGGGCGCGGGTGCGGTGAGCGCGGGGCTCCCACCCGTCGAGGCTTTCACCCTCCGGGGTGACGGAGTTTTCCCCAACCCGCCCTTCCCGCACAGGCTTCGGCGCGCTTCGCCGTACTGGTCCACCATGAACGGCATGGAGCGCACCGAAGCGCACCGAACCACTCTCAACGGGTGTGAAGCGGGGGGAACGGCATGAACGACACGATGGTGACGCTCGTCGGGAACGTGGCGACGAGCGTGGAGTACCGGGACACGGCGACGGGCGGGGTGGCCCGGTTCCGGTTCGCGGTGACCGCGCGCCGCTGGGACCGGGAGCGCGGCACCTGGTCGGACGGACACACCAGCTTCTACACGGTGTTCGCGTGGCGGGCCCTCGGCGCCAACCTCGCGGCCTCGGTCTCGGTGGGGGAACCGCTGATCGTGCACGGCCGGTTGCGGGTGCGGGAGGAGGAGTTCGCCTCCGGGCCCGGGGAGGACGGGGCCGCCGGGCCGGAGGTCCGGCGCAGGACGTTCGTGGACATCGACGCGGTGGCGGTGGGGCACGATCTGACGCGGGGAACGGCGGCCTTCCGGCGGGCGGTGAAGGCCGAACCACGCACGACGGAACGTCAGGGGAACGGAGCCGGGGGCGCGGTGGAGCGCGACCTCTGGGAGGCTCCGGACCCCTCGAAAGCGGCAGCCCGGGCGGCCCAGGTGCTGGAACCCGCGCGCTGAAAGGGAGTTGTGGGGGGATTTGTCGACACCGCGACCTGCGCATACACGGTCGCAGCCGCCCGCTGATAACGATTCTGAGTCGGTATGGTTATCAGCTCGTATGGGCGGGCACCGGGGGCTTCCGCGTCCCTAGGATTCCCAGGTACTCATACGGGACTTGAGTAAGCACTTGAGTCGACAGTGAGTCAACCGGGTCTGTGATTCTGCTGGCGATGCGCTCCCCCCACGTGTCATGTCATGACGGACGGCACGGAGCGCCTCGCCTGGAGGGGAAATTCATGTTTTCTGTTCGGGGGCGCGGCGTCGCCCGCCTGGCCGCCGCGACCGTGGTCTCGGGCCTCGTCGCGGCCGGCGCGATAGCCGTAGCGGGACCGGCGCTGGCCGAGGACGGGGCTGACGGCACCGGCGGCGCGACCGCCACGCTGGGCAAGCTCACCGTCTTCGACACGGTCAAGATCAAGGGCAAGGGCGAGATCTCCGCCGGCCTGTTCCAGATGCAGGCGACGCCCGGCGGCACGCTGCAGACCTACTGCATCGACCTCTACACCGGCGCCAAGACGGGCCAGGAGTACAAGGAGGTCGGCTGGGACCAGTCGTCCCTCCACAACAACGCGAACGCGGGCAAGATCCGCTGGATCCTGCAGAACTCCTACCCGCAGGTGAACGACCTCGACGCGCTCGCGAAGAAGGTCGGCGCGAAGAACCTGACCGAGAAGACCGCCGCCGCCGCCACGCAGGCCGCGATCTGGCACTTCTCGGACAACGTCGACGCCAAGCCGGTCAACAAGGACGCCAAGAAGCTGACCGAGTACCTGGAGAAGGAGGCGGTGAACCTGGAGGAGCCGAAGGCCTCCCTCAGCCTGTCGCCGTCCTCCGTCGCCGGTAAGTCGGGCGAGCGCCTCGGCCCGATCACCGTCGACACCAACGCCGCCTCCGCCGCGGTCTCCCTCGCCCCGGGCGCCCCCGCGGGCGTCAAGCTGGTCGACAAGGACGGCAAGGTCGTCACCAACGTCGCCAAGGGCGGCCAGGTGTTCTTCGACATCCCGGCCGGCACCCCGGACGGCGCCGCCGAGCTCAAGGTGCAGGCCGACACGACCGTTCCGATCGGCCGTGCCTTCGTCTCCACCAAGGTCAAGAGCCAGACCCTGATCCTGGCCGGCACCAGCACCTCCAGCGTCACCGCCAAGGCCAACGCCACGTGGGCGAAGAAGGGCGCGATCCCGGCCGTCTCGGCCGAGAAGAACTGCGCCAAGGGCGGCCTGGACGTCACGGCGTCCAACGAGGGCGACGAGGACTTCAACTTCGAGGTCAAGGGCCAGAAGGTCACCATCGGCGCCGGCCAGTCGAAGACGGTCACGATCCCGCTCGCCGAGGACGAGGCCTACGACTTCACCATCACCGGCCCGAACGGCTTCGAGAAGAACTTCAAGGGCGTTCTCGACTGCAAGACGGCCACCCCGGGCCCGCTCCCGTCGGAGACCCCGTCGACCGAGCCGTCCGTCTCCCCCACCCCGTCCGCGGGCACGGCCGGTGGCTCCACCACCGGTGCCACGACCGGCTCCACCACCGGTGGCGGCGACCTCGCCGAGACCGGTAGCTCCAACGCCACCCCG
Organism: Streptomyces sp. NPDC047981; assembly: GCF_040653315.1. Taxonomy (NCBI): domain Bacteria; kingdom Bacillati; phylum Actinomycetota; class Actinomycetes; order Kitasatosporales; family Streptomycetaceae; genus Streptomyces; species Streptomyces sp. NPDC047981. The sequence continues at coordinate 26,372 of NZ_JBEZNQ010000074.1, forward strand.
ATGATCGCCGGCATCGCCGCGCTCCTCGTGGTTCTCGGCGGCGGCGCGGTCTTCTTCCTCCGCAAGAAGAAGACGGCCGGCCAGTAAGGGCCAGTAAGCACGGGTAGTACCCGCCTCACGGCGGCCGACGGCCCCGACGCGCACTCAGCGCGCCGGGGCCGTCGCACGTCCGCGCACGTCCGCGCACGTCCGCTCGCGTCGGGGTGCGTGCAAGCCCTCAGTCGTCCAGGCTGCCCATGGTCAGGTTGACCGTCGTCCCGGTCAGTCCGCTCGCGCGGTCGGAGGCCAGGAAGGCGGCGACGCCCGCCAGTTCGTCCAGGCTCATGAGCCGTCGCGGGTGGGTCCGGGCCGCGAGGGACTCCTGCCACTGCTCCCACGTCAGACCCGAGGCCGCGGCGCGCGGTTCGAAGGCCTCGCGGATCGTGCGGGTCTCCGGCATGGCCTGCGGGCGCAGGCCCACCACGCGGAGGCCCAGCGGGGCGAGTTCGGCGGACAGGGCGCGGGTGAGGGCCTCCTTCGCCGCCATCGCGGGGCCGTAACCGCCCACCAGCGGGATGCCCGTACGGGAGTGGAGCGCGGTCACGGTCATGATCACCCCGGATCCCCGCTCGACCATCCGCCGGGCCGCGAGCCGCGCGGTCAGGAAGTACGCGCGGGTGTACGCCGCGATCGGCAGGGCGAAGCGCTCGGCGTCGAGGTCCGTCAGCGGGACGCCCAGGATCTCGGCGTTCGGGATGCCGACGGCGTCGAAGGAGACGTCGAGCCGCCCCGCCCGCTCGGTCACCGACCGCAGGTACCGGTCCACGGCCCCCTCGTCGAGCGCGTCCACCGCCGCGGCCCGGGCGGACCCGCCGGCCGCGACGACCTCCTCGGCGACGGCCTCGACGGGTCCCGCGCGGCGCCCGGTCAGAAACAGCTCCGCGCCCTCCGCCGCGAAGGCCCGCGCGACGGCGCCGCCGATCGCGCCCCCGGCTCCGTGGACCACCGCGACCTTGTCCTTGAGCAGCATGGCCGGCTCCTCTCATGAGCGGGTGAGCCCCGAAGAGGCAGACACCGCGGCCGCCGGAAACCGGGCGCCCGCCGACCGCCCGGTTCGCCCCTCCAACGGTGTCCGTACAGGATGGAGGTGGTGGAGCCCATGACAGCCGACCCGACCACAGCAGACCTGACGACAGCCGTCCCGATCGCAGCCGCCCGGGCCGCAGCCGACCCGACCACAGCCGACCTCGTCACCAGGGCGCGGGACGGCGATGGCGAGGCGTTCCGTGCGCTGACCGAGCCGCACAGGCGCGAGCTGCACGTGCACTGCTACCGGATGCTCGGTTCCCTCCAGGACGCCGAGGACGTCCTCCAGGACACGCTCCTGGCCGCCTGGCAGGGCCTCGGCGGCTTCGAGGGCCGCGCCTCGGTCCGTACCTGGCTCTACCGGATCGCCACCCACCGCTGCCTCAACGCGCGCCGCTCCGCGAACCGGCGCCGCGCCCGCGCGTGGGACATGCCCGGCGTCGTACCGCCCGAGCCCACCGGGCACGGCGAGGTCCCCTGGCTCGAGCCCCTCCCCGACGCCCTCCTCGCCGGGGCGGCCGACACCCCGCTCGGCCCCGAGGCGCGCTACGAACAGACGGAGTCCCTCACCCTGGCCTTCGTCACGGCCCTCCAGACCCTGCCGCCCCGCCAGCTCGCCGTCCTCGTCCTGCGCGACGTCCTCGGATTCCACGCGGCCGAGGTCGCCGAGATGCTGGACGCGACCACCGGCGCGGTCGACAGCGCCCTCAAACGCGCCCGCGCCACGCTGAGCCGCCGCGCCGAAGCGCCGACCGCGCATCCCACCCCCGGCAGCCCCGCCGAAGAGGCACTCGTGACGTCCTTCGTCCGCGCCTACGAATCCGGTGACGTGGACGCGCTGCTCACCCTGCTCACCGAGGACGTCCTCGTCAGCATGCCGCCGATCCCGCTCACGTACGAAGGCCGCGCCGCCACGGCCCGCCTCTTCGCGGCGATCTTCGCCTCCGGCCGCCGCGTCGACCTCGTCCCGACCCGAGCCAACGGCCAGCCCGCCTTCGCCGCCTACCTCCGCACCCCCACCGGCACCACCGGCACCCGCCCCGGCGCAGGCCTCTTCGTCCTCACCCTCACCCCCACCGCCGACCGGATCCGCGCCTTCACCCGCTTCGAAGCGACCCTGCTCCCTCGCTTCACCCTCCCCACCGCCCTCCCCGCCCACGAGGCGTGACCACCCGGTCACCGAACCCGCCCGCCGAAGCCCCAGGTCAGGGGAGGCGGGGCGGACTGGTTTCCGTCACGGGGTGGCGGTCAGGCAAGATGGGGTGTATCTGCCCACTCACTCTTTGCCGGACGGTTTCTCTTGGCTGAGTACATCTACACGATGCGCAAGACGCGCAAGGCGCACGGCGACAAGGTCATCCTCGATGACGTGACGCTGAGCTTCCTGCCCGGTGCGAAGATCGGTGTGGTCGGCCCGAACGGTGCCGGAAAGTCCACCGTCCTCAAGATCATGGCCGGTCTCGAGCAGCCGTCCAACGGTGACGCGTTCCTGTCCCCCGGGTACAGCGTCGGCATGCTCCTCCAGGAGCCCCCGCTCGACGAGTCCAAGACGGTCCTGCAGAACGTCCAGGACGGCGCCGCCGAGATCATGGGGAAGCTGCACCGCTTCAACGAGGTCGCCGAGCTCATGGCGACCGACTACTCGGACGCGCTCATGGAGGAGATGGGCAAGCTCCAGGAGGACCTGGACCACGCCAACGCCTGGGACCTGGACGCGCAGCTGGAGCAGGCCATGGACGCGCTGGGCTGCCCGCCCGGTGACTGGCCGGTCGTCAACCTCTCCGGTGGCGAGAAGCGCCGCGTGGCGCTCTGCAAGCTGCTCCTGGAGGCCCCCGACCTGCTGCTCCTCGACGAGCCCACCAACCACCTGGACGCCGAGTCCGTGCAGTGGCTGGAGCAGCACCTCGCCAAGTACCCCGGCACCGTCGTCGCCGTCACCCACGACCGGTACTTCCTCGACAACGTGGCCGAGTGGATCCTGGAGCTCGACCGCGGTCGCGCCCACCCCTACGAGGGCAACTACTCCACCTACCTCGACGCCAAGGCCTCCCGCCTCAAGGTCGAGGGCCAGAAGGACGCCAAGCGCGCGAAGCGTCTGAAGGAAGAGCTCGAGTGGGTGCGGTCCAACGCCAAGGGGCGTCAGGCCAAGTCCAAGGCCCGTCTGGCTCGTTACGAGGAGATGGCCGCCGAGGCCGACAAGATGCGGAAGCTGGACTTCGAGGAGATCCAGATCCCGCCGGGCCCGCGCCTGGGCTCCATCGTCGTCGAGGTCGAGAACCTCTCCAAGGCCTTCGGCGACAAGGTCCTCATCGACGACCTCTCCTTCACCCTGCCGCGCAACGGCATCGTCGGCGTGATCGGCCCGAACGGCGCCGGCAAGACCACGCTCTTCAAGATGCTGCAGGGCCTGGAGACCCCGGACTCCGGCTCCGTCAAGGTCGGCGAGACCGTCAAGATCTCGTACGTCGACCAGAGCCGCGCCAACATCGACCCCAAGAAGACGCTGTGGGCCGTCGTCTCCGACGAGCTGGACTACATCAACGTCGGCCAGGTCGAGATGCCGTCCCGCGCCTACGTCTCCGCCTTCGGCTTCAAGGGCCCGGACCAGCAGAAGCCCGCCGGCGTCCTCTCCGGCGGTGAGCGCAACCGCCTCAACCTCGCGCTCACCCTCAAGCAGGGCGGCAACCTGCTGCTCCTCGACGAGCCGACCAACGACCTCGACGTCGAGACGCTCTCCTCCCTGGAGAACGCCCTGCTCGAGTTCCCGGGTGCGGCCGTGGTCATCTCCCACGACCGTTGGTTCCTCGACCGAGTCGCCACGCACATCCTGGCGTACGAGGGCGACTCGAAGTGGTTCTGGTTCGAGGGCAACTTCGAGTCCTACGAGAAGAACAAGATCGAGCGCCTCGGCCCGGACGCGGCCCGTCCGCACCGTGCCACGTACAAGAAGCTGACCCGAGGCTGAGCGTGCGCCACATCTACAGCTGTCCCCTGCGCTGGTCGGACATGGACGCCTTCGGGCACGTCAACAACGTCGTCTTCCTGCGGTACCTGGAAGAGGCGCGGATCGACTTCATGTTCCGGCTCGCGCCGGGCGACGGTTCGCCGTCGTTCTCCGGCGGGTCCGTCGTGGCCCGGCACGAGATCGACTACGTACGGCCGCTGGTGCACCGGCACGCGCCGGTCACCATCGAGTCGTGGGTCACGAAGATAGGCGCGGCGTCCCTGACGATCGCGTACGAGATCAAGGACCCGGACACCACGTACGTACGGGCGTCCACCGTCGTCGTCCCCTTCGACCTCGAAGCCCAGCGGCCGCGGCGCATCTCGGCCGAGGAGCGGTCGTTCCTGGAGGAGTACCTGGACGACGGCATGCGGGGCGGGGCCGCCGCCGCATGATCGCGCCGCTGCACTTCGCCGACGCCAGGGAGGCGGCGGACCTCGCCGCCTTCCTGGCCCGGCTGATCCACTACGACCGCGCCGCCGCCGTCCGCCTCCAGGCCGGTGGCGGCGCGCTCGCCGTGTTCGGACGGCCGCCGTCGTTCGAGGTGCTCGCGATCCGTACGGCGCGGCTCGTCGACGCCGTGGATCTGGACGTCACCGTCTCCGCCGGTGAACTCCTCGAAGGCATCGAGGAGTCGGCGGGCAAGGCCGTCGTCCCCGACACCGTCACCGGGCCGCCGTGGGCCGGCGTCCTGCCGCCCCGGGGCGGCTGGGAACCGGTCGCCGGACTGCCCGGCGCGGCCGGCCTGCGCGGCGCGGTCGCCGCGGCCGTCGCCGAATTCCGGGCGCGGGACGAGGAGTTGCCCGAGGAGCGGCGGACCAGGGCCGAGCGGGACCGGATCGGGCGCGAGATCTGGTCGCGTACGGTCGAGGCGACCGGGCTTCCGCTGCGGGCCGTCCACGCGGCGCAGTCCCTGGGCTTCCTGCCCGGGGAGGGCGTACCGGTGGCGCTGCTCGCCTCGGGGCCGTGGCTCCGGCTCCGTACGCCCTACGGCTCGATAGCCGTACGCACCCTCCCGTCCTCCCTGCCCTTCGCCTGACCGGCGCGCCCCGGCCCCCCGCTCAGCTCTTCGCGTCGTCCGGCCACACCCCGATGTGGTCCGGCTCCAGTTCGAGCAGGACGCGGTGTTCCATGCCCAGCGACTCCGTGTACTCCGCCGGGAGTTGCAGTCGGCCCGCGCGGTCGAGCATCGCGTACTCGCGGGATACCAGGGACTCCTGGCCCTCCGCGTCGACCTCCGTGCGGCGCAGCACCTCCGAGGAGGTGCGGCCGTCGCGGATGGCGACCGTGCGGCGGACCTCGGAGGCGACCGCCTGGTCGTGGGTGACGATCACGATCGTCGTGCCCAGTTCCTCGTTCGCGCGCCGGAAGGCCGCGAAGACCTGTTCGCCCGTCGCCGAGTCCAGCTCGCCCGTCGGCTCGTCGGCGAGCAGTACCGAGGGGGAGTTGGCGAGGGCGACGGCGATCGCCACCCGCTGCTGCTGGCCGCCGGACATCTGGTGCGGCCTGCGGTCCCGGCAGTCCGCCACCTCCAGCATCGCGAGCAGCTCCTCCGCCCGCTCCGCCTTCGCCCTGGACCGCATCCGGCCGCCGCGCAACTGCATCGGCAGCGCCACGTTCTGGACGGCCGTCAGGTACGGCAGCAGGTTGCGCGCCGTCTGCTGCCAGACGAAGCCCACCACGTCCCGCCGGTACCGCAGCCGCGCCTTCGCGTCCATGGCGAGCAGGTCACAGCCCGCGACCTTGGCCGCGCCGGCCGTCGGCACGTCCAGGCCGGCGAGGATGTTCATCAGCGTCGACTTGCCGCTGCCCGACGCCCCGACGAGGGCCATCAGCTCGCCCTCCCGGACCAGCAGGTCGAGGCCCTGGAGCGCCTGCACCTCCACCCCGTCCGTGGTGAAGATCCGGACCAGCCGATCGCAGGCGATCAGGGCGTCGTGGCCGTACGAGGGCCGGTCGCGGTGCGCCGTCGCCCGCTGCTCCAGCTCGGCCAGCGTCGTGTCGGTCGTCGTCATCGTGCGTCTCCTGCCCTGAGTTCCTTGATCGATCCGGTCCGCCCCGACCACCACGCCTGAAGGCCCGCCGCGAGCGCGGCGAGCAGCAGCACGCTCGCCGCCGGGAGCACCAGCGACCACGCGTCCACCCGCAGCGGCGCGCTGTCGAGCGTGGCGACTCCTCGCGGCGCCGCGAGCGAGAGCCGGACCAGGTCCACGCCCGGCGCGAGCAGCAGGATCGTGGCCCAGCCGACGAGCGCGCCGCCGGCCGCCGCGAGCAGCGCCTGCGGCAGGGCCTCGAAGCCGAGCAGCCGCCTGCCCTGGCGCCGGGTGAGGCCCATCGTCCGCAACCGGGCGAGCAGCGTGGCCCGTTCCGGCGCGGACTGCATCAGCGACAGGAGCAGGGCGAGAACGGCGTAGCCCGCGCCCGCGCCGATCGCCGCCAGGTAGATCCGCTCCGCGCCCGTCTGCATCGGCGAGTCGACGTAGGCGGCGCGGCGCTCGGTCCGCAGCACCACCGAGAAGTCGGACGAGTTCGCCGTGACCGCCTTCCGCAGCGCCGTCCCGTCCAGGGCGGAGCCCGTGGCCAGCAGCACGGTGGGCTCGCCGCGGGGCAGGTCGGCGCCGTTGACCAGCAGGAAGTCCTGCTCGGGCAGGGCCGGCGTGTTCGTCCGTACCGCCACGATCCGTACGGCGAACTCGCCCGCGTCCCCCGCCAGGTCCCGCGGTTGGGTGCCGAGGCGCTCCGCGACCGCGGGCGAGGCGATCGCCGGCAGGATCCGCTTGCCGGAGGATCCCTGACCGGTCACGGACGTCAGGAGCTCCGGCGGGAAGGGGCCGTAGCCGGTCCGGTCGGCGAGCCGGGCGTACGACTCCGGGTCCACGCCGAGGAGCGCCGTGGACTTCAGCTCCGGCGACCGGCCCGTACCGCTGGGCAGTTCGACGTCGTACTCGACCTGGGCCGTGGTCACGTCCGTCACCCCGGCCGTCCGCCGCACCGCCGTCACGAGCCCGTCCGTGAGCGGCACCAGGTCCGCGTTCCCCGTCACCCGGGCGTCCGCGCCGGTCTCCAGGAGCGCCGCCCGGTCCCGTGCCTCGGAGACCCCGGAGAGCACCGAACCGCCGAACGCGGCCGTCGACAGCGCCACCAGCAGCGCGAGCAGCGGCAGCGCGCCCGTCGCCGACGAACGCCCGGCCCGGGCGAGCGAGAGGAAGCCGACCGCGCCGCGCAGTCGCCGGGCCGGCCGGGCCGCCCACCGCAGCGGCAGCGGATACAGCCGTACGAGGACGAGCGCGGCGATCAACGCGACGAGGACCGGAGCCGAACTCACCAGATAGTCCCCGGAATCACCGGTGCCGCGGCGGCGCAGCGCGACGACCGCGCCGACGGCAAGGACCAGGACGGTGAGTTCGGCGATGGTGCGGCCCTGGGAGGGGCGGGCGTCCGCCAGGTCCTCGCGCCCGCCGTGGGCGAGCGGCCTGCGGTGCAGGAACAGCGCCCGCAGGGGCAGTGCCAGGCCGGCGAGCAGCCCGACCGCGCCCGCGGCGGCCAGCGCGGGCAGGAATCGGGCCTCGGGGAGCGTGAGGGTCGCGAGCAGCAGTCCGAGCGCCGTCGCGGGCAGCGCCAGGACCCCCGTCTCGCCGAGCAGCCGGACGCCGATCCCGGCCAGTGACCCGCCGCGCGCCCGCAGCAGGGCGAGTTCGGCGGCCCGCCGGGCGGCGAACAGACCGCCCGTCATGGCGAGGACCACGGCCGCGACCGTGCCGATGCCGAACGCGGCGACGGCGACGACCGGAGTGATCGCCGAGCGCATCGCGTCGTACGCCTCCACGATCTCGTCGAGACCGCTCGACGCCGAGGCGGTCCCGCCGACCGTCGCTCTGATCCGCACCAGGTCCGGGCCCGCGGAGACGGAGGCGAGGGCGGCGGTCAGCCGGGGCGCGTCCTGCGCGGTCAGCTCGCTCGCGTCGGCGGCGAAGCGCCAGTACACCTCGGGCTCGCCGGTGCTCGCCAGGAGCGTGGTGGCGGCCGGGGGCGGCAGCAGCAGGCCGGCCTGCCAGTAGAAGTACGTGCCGCCGCCGCTGACCTTCGACGCGAGCACCGGGGTGCGCAGCAGCGGGTCGGCGGACCAGTACGAGCCCTGCGGGCGGCGCGGTTCGACGATCCCGACGACGGTCAGGGCGAGCGGCTCCTTGGCGAACCGCTCCGGGAGGTGGACGACCGAACCGACCTTCAGATGAAGCGACTTCGCCGTCTCCCGGGTGACGGCGACCTCGCTCGAACGACCGGCTTCGGCGCGGGTGGGCAGCCTGCCCTCCCGTACGGTCGTGTGACGGTCCAGACCCGGGAGCGTGGTGAGGGTGAACTCCGGGGGCAGCCCGGACGGCTTGGGGAGCCAGGGGTCGAGCCCGGCGATCCGCTGGGTGGTCCGGACGCCGTGCGCGGACTGGGCCAGGTCGAAGCGGAGCGGCGCGGGCAGCAGCTCCAGGAGCTCCGTCCGCTTCTCGGCCAGCCGCTCCGGGGCGACCACCGTGGCGCGGGCCTCCGGGGGGACGTCCCCGGACGGTTCGGCGGCGGTGATGTCGAGGACCGACGTGCGGGGCGGCGCGGTCACGATGTCGTGGCGCAGCCCCTCGGTCTCGTACCGGTCCACGGTCCGGGGGAGCGCGGCGGCGAGGAACGCGGTGACCAGGACGAGCAGCGCGAAGGCCGCCGCCGTTCCCGGCGCGGTCCGCAGCCTGGTCCGTACCCAGGGGGCGACGGCGCGGGCGGGGCGGCCCCGGCGGGCACTGGTCGGCTCGCCGGTTCTGCCGTCCTTGCGGGGCATGGTGTCGTTCGCCTTCCTCGCGGATGCCTTGCGGGTCGTGTCGCGCTTCACTGGTCCCCCTGGTGGCGCAGGGTCGTGACCGGGTCCGTGCGGCGCAGCGCGATCCCGGCGACGATCAGCAGCGGCAGCGCGGCGACCCCGGCGAGCAGCAGCGCCACGTGCCCGGGCGGGAGTTCGACGAGGACGCGCGGGACGGGCTGGGCCGCCTGGCCGGTCAGCACGATCAGGGGCACGACGGCGCGGGTCAGCACCGTGCCGAGCGCCGCGCCCACCAGCAGGCCGATGCCCACGAGCAGGCCCTGCTCGGCCGCGATCAGCCGGGCGAGCTGGCGGCGCGGGGCGCCGAGCGCCCGCAACACCCCGAACTCCGACGACCGTTCACGGGTCGAACCGGCCGCACTCACCGCGAAGCCGACCGCCGCGAGCGCCGCGGCGGCCACCGCGACCGCCATCAGCGCCGCGTTGGGTCCGGCGCCGAGCGGGTCGCCGAGCAGCTCGGCCGCCGCCTCCTCCCGTACGAGCACCTGCGCGGGATCCGCGTCGGGCCGGGCGCGCAGCGCGTCGGCGACCTCGTCGGCGCGGCCGGGCGCGGTCGTCAGCCACCACTCGGTGGGTGCCAGGGACGCGAGGGGGTCGGCGGAGAGGAACTGGTTGGCCGCCGCCAGGTCCACCAGGAGCGCGCCCCCGTCGTCGGGCGTGGCGGCCGGGGAGCCCGCCGTCACGGTCGTGGCACCGGGGCCGGTGGTCGGCAGGTCGCGGACCGTGTCCGCGATGGTCACGTTCAGCCGCAGGCTGCCGAGGGACACCTCGACCCGGTCGCCCTTCTTCGCCCCCGCGGCCGCCAGGAAGGCGTCCGTCGCCACCCCGCGCAGGGTCGCGGGCGGCGCGGGGCGCGGGGCGGCGAGCCGCAGCGTGTACTCGTGCTCGCCCCACAGGGGGTCGCGCGGCGTCGACCCGGCGGACCAGCCGACGCGGAACCCGACCGTGTAGGGCGCCGCACCGGCGGCACGCCCGGTCAGCGCGACCGGCTTCGAGGGTTCGCCGTCCTCGATCACCTGGTAGCGGGTGGGCCAGTCGACGAGCGAGCGCACGGCCTCGACCGGCCGTTCGGCGCCGTCCTCGTGCCGGGACAGGAGGGCCTCGACCGCGAAGGTCTGCGGCCCGCCGCTGCCCTCGATGACCGTCCCGTCGAGCTCGACGCCGGTCAGCCGGAGCGGCCCCAGGGGCGTCGCGGCCGAAGCGCCCAGGTCGAGGGTGAGCCGGTGGCGCTGCCCGTCGGAGGACAGCCGGCCGGCCGCCCGCCGGTACGGAACGCCGTACTGGTCCTCGACGACGACCGTCACCAGGACCGGCGCCGTGCCGGGCGGCGCGGTGCGCCGCAGGTCGAGGACGAGGCCGCGGGTGCCCTCCGGCAGCGCGATCCCGGGGAGCGGAGCGTCCTTCGGCCTCAGGGAGGTCAGCAGCTCGCGGGGCGTGGCGTCCGCGAGGTCCTCGCGGAGCCGGAAGCCCTCGGCCGCGTGACGGGTGTCGAGGGCGAGGACCGTCCCGGTGCGGTTGCCCGCGAGGCTCGTCGTGGCGCGGTGCGCGGGGGCGACCGAGCCGACCCCGGGCAGCGCCGTGAACTGCCCGGCCTGCGCCGGTTCGGCGGCGCCGCTGGTCAGGACCCGCACCGCCGTTCCCGTACGGAAGTCGGCCCGGTCCTCCTGCGAACGCTCCCAGGAGGCGCTCTGCCCGATCGCCAGCATGCCCATGGCGACCGCGAGCACGAGCAGCAGGACCGGGCCCGCGCCGCGCAGCGGGCGGCGGCTGAACTGCCAGC
>NZ_JBEZNQ010000075.1:0-35736 GCF_040653315.1 Streptomyces sp. NPDC047981
GGAACTTCACCTTCGGGGCGGCCAAGCCCCGCGCAGGGTGCCGCATATGCCACCGACATGTGACGCGCATCCCAGCCCCAACTCGCCCCCACCCCTCCAGATCAACGTGAGGTTAGGCTAACCAACCTTCGACGTACCCCAGGCCGACCGCCGTCCCCGGCACGTACCGAAAGCGACTCCGCCATGCCCAGCAACGCCCGAGCCACTTCCCTCAGCCGTCGCGGCCTGCTCACCGCGGGCGGCGCCCTCGGGCTCGGCGCCGCGCTCGCCGCCTGCGGCACCAAGACCGAGGGTGGCAAGAGCAGCGCCGCCGGGGCCTCCGAGAAGGCCGGTCCGTGGAAGTTCACCGACGACCGCGGCACCGCCGTCGAGGCGAAGTCCACCCCGAAGAACATCGTCGCCTTCACCGGCATGGCCGCCGCCCTCAAGGACTTCGGCATCGAGGTCAAGGGCGTCTTCGGCCCGACCTACGTCGAGGACCCGAAGACCAAGGCGAAGAAGCCGGACGTCCAGGCCGGCGACCTCGACATCGAGAAGGTCGCCGTCATCGGCAACGTCTGGGGCGAGTTCAAGATCGAGGAGTACCTCAAGCTCAACCCGGACCTCCTCATCACGGACATGTGGGAGAAGAACGACCTCTGGTACGTCCCGGCCGAGCAGAAGGACAAGATCCTCAAGATCGCCCCGAGCGTCGCCCTGTGGGCCTCGGACAAGTCGATGCCGGCCGTGCTCCAGCGCCACGTCGACCTCGCCGAGTCCCTCGGCGCCGATGTGAAGTCGCAGAAGCTCAAGGACGACAAGGCCCGCTTCGAGGCCGCCGCCGAGCGCGTCCGCCAGGCCGCCAAGGGCAAGAAGGACATCAAGGTCCTGATCGGCTCCGGCTCCCCCGACCTGTTCTACGTCTCCACCCCGGTCCGGCCGACCGACACGCTCTACTTCAAGGAGCTGGGCGTCAACCTGATCACGCCCGACAAGCTGGACCAGGGCGGCTGGTTCGAGGGGCTCAGCTGGGAGAACGTCGGCAAGTACCAGGCCGACATCATCATGCTCGACAACCGCACCTCGGCCCTGCAGCCCGAGGCGCTCAAGGCCAAGCCGACCTGGGCCGCCCTCCCCGCCGTCAAGGCCGGCCAGGTCATCCCCCGGGTCACCGAGCCGATCTACTCCTACGCCAAGTGCGCCCCGATCCTGGAGGACCTGGCCAAGGCGCTGGAGAACGCGAAGAAGGTGGCCTGACCCATGGCGAACGCCGAGACCGCCCCGTTCCAGTTCTTCCCCCTCCAGGTCGACCGGACGCGGCGGCTCGGCCCGTCGCTGGTCCGCGTGACCTTCGTCGGGGACGCGCTGAAGTCCTTCTCCTCCGGGGGGCGCGACCAGTCGCTCTCCCTCTTCCTGCCGCACCCCGGCCAGGAGGCCCCCGTCCTGCCGCCGCTGGACGACCCGGACATGTACGCGATCCTGGGCGCCTGGCGCGCGATGCCGGACGACGAGCGGGCCGTGATGCGCTCGTACACCGTCCGCGAACAGCGCACCGGACCGGACGAGGTCGACATCGACTTCGCGCTCCACGAGGACGGCGGCCCGGCCTGCCGCTGGGCGCAGGGCGCCGAGCCCGGTGACCAGGTCGTCGTGCTCGGCCCGGCGGTGGCCGAGAACACCGCCGTCCGCTTCCAGCTCCCGGCCGACGCCGACTCCGTCCTCATCTGGGCGGACGAGACGGCCCTGCCGGCCGCGGCGGGGATCCTGGAGTGGCTGCCGGCCGGGATGCGGGCGCAGGTCTATCTCGAAGTCCCGTTCTCCGACGACCGGATCGAGCTGACCACCGCGGCCGAGGCCGCGGTCACCTGGCTCGTACGGGAGGAGGGGGCGCCGTCCGCCGTCGAGGCGGTGCGCGCCGCCGAACTGCCGGGCGAGGCACCGTACGTGTGGATCGCGGGCGAGTCCGGCTCGGTGAAGGAGCTGCGCCGGCACTTCGTACGCGATCGTGAACTCGACCGCAGGCGTGTGACGTTCGTCGGCTACTGGCGCAAGGGCCTCTCCGAGGACGCCCTCCGCGAGGCGCCGCAGGCAGAGGACGAGTAGCCGCACCGGAGCGTCCGTCCGTCCGCTCCCCAGGACCCCTCGCCCCTCAAGGGTGGGGGGTTCTTTGCGTCGCAAACTTAGGTTAGGCTAACCTTACTTACGCACCGCCCCCCTCATCCCCACCCCTCACCTCTCCCGTCCCGGAGGACCATCCCCATGCGCTCGCACCTGCTCAACGACGCCACGGCGGAGAGCTACCGGCGCTCCGTCACCGAAGGAGTCGAGCGGGTGGCGAGGAAACTCGCCACGACGCGCCGCCCGTTCACCGGTGTCACGCCCGCCGAGCTGGCCCCCACCGTCGACGCCGTCGACCTCGACAAGCCGCTCGGCGACGCCTCCGCCGCGCTCGACGAGCTGGAGAGCGTCTACCTCCGCGACGCCGTCTACTTCCACCACCCCCGCTACCTGGGCCACCTCAACTGCCCGGTCGTGATCCCGGCCGTCCTCGGCGAGGCCGTCCTCTCGGCGGTCAACTCCTCGCTGGACACCTGGGACCAGAGCGCGGGCGCCACCCTCATCGAGCGCAAGCTCGTCGACTGGACCACCGGCCGCATCGGCTTCGGCCCCTCCGCCGACGGCGTGTTCACCAGCGGCGGTTCGCAGTCCAACCTGCAGGCCCTGCTCCTGGCCCGCGAGGAGGCGAAGACGACCGACCTGGCCAAGCTCCGCGTCTTCACCTCCGACTGCAGCCACTTCAGCGTCCAGAAGTCCGCGGGACTGCTCGGCCTCGGCCCGGACGCCGTCGTCTCCATCCCGGTCGACCGGAACCGGCGCATGCAGTCCGTCGTCCTCGCCGCCGAGCTGGAGGCCTGCCGCGCCGAGGGCCTGACGCCGATGGCGATCGTCGCCACCGCCGGCACCACCGACTTCGGCTCCATCGACCCGCTGCACGAGATCGCCGCCCTCGCCGAGGAGTACGGCGCCTGGATGCACGTCGACGCCGCCTACGGCTGCGGGCTCCTCGCCTCGCCCACCCGCCGCCACCTCCTGGACGGCATCGAGCGGGCCGACTCGGTCACCGTCGACTACCACAAGTCCTTCTTCCAGCCGGTGAGCTCCTCCGCGCTGCTGGTCCGCGACGGCGCCACCCTGGGCCACGCCACGTACCACGCGGACTACCTCAACCCGCGCCGGACGGTCGCCGAGCAGATCCCCAACCAGGTCGACAAGTCCCTCCAGACCACCCGTCGTTTCGACGCCCTGAAGCTCTGGATGACCCTGCGCGTGATGGGCGCCGACGGTGTCGGCGAGCTCTTCGACGAGGTCTGCGACCTGGCCCGGGCCGGCTTCGACCTGCTCGCCGCCGACCCCCGCTACGACGTGGTCGTGCAGCCGCAGCTGTCCACGCTCGTCTACCGCTACATCCCGGAGGCCGTCACCTCCCCCACCGAGATCGACCGCGCCAACCTCTACGCCCGCAAGGCGCTCTTCGCCTCCGGCGAGGCCGTCGTCGCCGGGACGAAGGTCGACGGCCGCCAGTACCTCAAGTTCACCCTGCTCAACCCCGAGACGACCGTGGCCGACATCGCCGCCGTCCTCGATCTGATAGCCGGCCACGCCGAGCAGTACCTGGGAGAGACCCTTGTCCACGCCTGAGACGACCACGACGTACGACTTCATCGGCATCGGGCTCGGTCCGTTCAACCTCGGCCTCGCCTGCCTGACCGAGCCGATCGACGAGCTGAACGGCCTCTTCCTGGAGTCCAAGCCGGACTTCGAGTGGCACTCGGGGATGTTCCTGGAGGGCTCGCACCTCCAGACGCCCTTCATGTCGGACCTGGTCACGATGGCCGACCCGACCTCCCCGTACTCCTTCCTGAACTACCTGAAGGCGAAGGGCCGGCTCTACTCCTTCTACATCCGGGAGAACTTCTACCCGCTGCGGGTGGAGTACAACGACTACTGCCGCTGGGCCGCCGACCAGCTGCGCTCCATCCGCTTCTCCACCACCGTCGCCGCCGTCACCCACGACGAGGCCGGCGACGTGTACGTGGTGACCACCGAGGCCGGGGAGACCTACCGCGCCCGCCGGATCGTGCTCGGCACCGGCACCCCGCCGCACGTCCCCGACTCCTGCCAGGGCCTCGGCGGCGACCTGATCCACAACTCCCGCTACCTCCCGAACAAGGAGGCGCTGCAGAAGAAGAAGTCGATCACCCTGGTCGGCAGCGGCCAGAGCGCGGCGGAGATCTACTACGACCTCCTCTCCGAGATCGACGTGCACGGCTACCGGCTGAACTGGGTGACGCGCTCCCCGCGCTTCTTCCCGCTGGAGTACACCAAGCTGACGCTGGAGATGACCTCGCCGGAGTACGTGGACTACTTCCACGCGCTGCCCGAGCAGACCCGCTACCGCCTGGAGAACCAGCAGAAGAACCTGTTCAAGGGCATCGACGGCGAGCTGATCGACGCCATCTTCGACCTGCTCTACCAGAAGAACCTGGCCGGTCCCGTCCCCACCCGGCTGCTGACCAACTCGGCCCTGCACTCGGCCGCGTACGACGACACCAGCGGCACGTACACGCTCGGCTTCCACCAGGAGGAGCAGGGCACGGGCTTCACGCTCGACTCCGAGGGCCTGATCCTCGCGACGGGCTACAAGTACACCGTCCCCGCCTTCCTGGAGCCGGTCCGCGAGCAGCTGCGCTGGGACTCCCAGGGCCGCTTCGACGTGGCCCGCAACTACTCCGTCGACACCACGGGCAGCCGCGTCTTCGTGCAGAACGCGAGCGTCCACACCCACTCCATCACCTCGCCCGACCTGGGCATGGGTGCGTACCGCAACGCGTACATCATCGGAGCGATGCTGGGCCGCGAGTACTACCCCGTCGAGAAGACCATCGCGTTCCAGGAGTTCGCCGCGTGACCGCCACCACGACCAGCAGTACGACCATCCGCTTCCGCCCGCTCGACCCGCTCGCGGACGCCGAGCTGCTCCACGCCTGGGTCACGCACCCCAAGGCCGCGTTCTGGATGATGCAGGACGCGAAGCTCCAGGACGTCGAGCGCGAGTACATGGCGTTCGCCGCCAACCCGCACCACCAGGCCTTCATCGGCCTCGTGGACGAGGTGCCCGCGATCCTCATGGAGCGGTACGACCCCTCTCAGCTGGAGCTGGTCGGCTTGTACGACCCGCTGCCCGGCGACGTCGGCATGCACTTCCTCGTCGCGCCCACCGACACCCCCGTGCACGGTTTCACCCGCCGGGTGATCACCGCCGTGATGCGGGAGCTGTTCGCCGACCCGGCGACCGAGCGGGTCGTCGTCGAGCCGGACGTGGCCAACAAGGCCGTCCACGCGCTCAACGAGGCCGTCGGCTTCGTGCCCGAGCGCGAGATCCAGAAGCCGGAGAAGAAGGCCCTGCTGTCCTTCTGCACCCGCGCCCAGTTCGAGGCCGCCGTGGGAGCCACCGTATGAGCCGCCGCCCGTCCCCCGTCGCCGACCCCGTCGCGCACCTCACCCCGGAGCGCTGGGCCGACGCCAACCGCGCGCTGATCCGCAAGGGCCTCGCCGAGTTCGCCCACGAGCGGCTGCTCAACCCGCAGGAGCTGGGTGAGGACCGCTACCGCGTGCTGAGCGACGACGGCACCGTCGAGTACCGCTTCACCGCCGACCGGTACGCGCTCGACCACTGGCAGGTCCACGCCGAGTCGATCACCCGCCACCGCGGCGAGGAGCACCTCCCGCTGGACGCGCTCCTGTTCATCACCGAGCTGCGCGGCGCGCTCGGCCTGAGCGACGAGGTCCTGCCGGTCTACCTGGAGGAGATCTCCTCCACGCTGTCCGGTACGGCCTTCAAGTCCACCAAGCCGCAGGTCACCGCCGCCGAGCTGGCGCGCGCGGACTTCCAGGCGATCGAGACCGGGATGACCGAGGGCCACCCCTGCTTCGTCGCCAACAACGGCCGGCTCGGCTTCGGCATCGACGAGTACCACGCGTACGCCCCCGAGGCGGCCGCCCCGGTCCACCTGATCTGGCTGGCCGCGCGCCGCGACCGCACCACCTTCTCGGGCTGCGCGGACGTCGAGTACGACAGCTTCGTCCGTGCCGAGCTGGGCGACGCGGCGGTCGACGGCTTCGCCGCGACCCTCGCCGAGCGGGGCCTGGACCTGGCCGACTACCTGCTGATGCCGGTCCACCCCTGGCAGTGGTGGAACAAGCTGGCCGTCACCTTCGCCGCCGAGGTCGCCCAGCAGCGTCTGGTGTACCTGGGCGAGGGCGACGACGCCTATCTGGCGCAGCAGTCGATCCGTACGTTCTTCAACACGGCGGACCCGGCCAAGCACTACGTCAAGACGGCGATCTCGGTCCTCAACATGGGCTTCATGCGCGGGCTCTCGGCCGCGTACATGGAGGCGACCCCGGCGATCAACGACTGGCTCGCCGGTCTGATCGACGCGGACGCCGTCTTCAAGGAGGCCCGGTTCTCGATCATCCGCGAGCGGGCGGCGGTCGGCTACCGGCACCTGGAGTACGAAGCCGCGACGAACCGTTTCTCCCCGTACCGCAAGATGCTCGCCGCGCTCTGGCGCGAGTCACCGGTGGCCTCCCTCGCGCCGGGCGAGCGGCTCGCGACGATGGCCTCGCTGCTCCATGTCGACCACGCGGGCGCGTCCTTCGCGGCGGCGCTGATCGCGGACTCGGGCCTGGAGCCGACGGCCTGGCTGCGCGGCTACCTGGACGCGTACCTGCTGCCGCTGCTGCACAGCTTCTACGCGTACGACCTGGTCTACATGCCGCACGGCGAGAACGTGATCCTGGTCCTCGACGAGCAGGGCGCGGTCGTGCGGGCGGTGTTCAAGGACATCGCCGAGGAGATCTGCGTGATGGACCCGACGGCGGTACTGCCGCCGGCCGTGGAGCGGGTCCGGGCGGACGTCCCCGAGGACATGAAGCTGCTGTCGATCTTCACGGACGTCTTCGACTGCTTCTTCCGCTTCTTCGCGGCGACGCTCGCGGCGGAGGGCGCGCTCGACGAGGACGCCTTCTGGCGGACGGTCGCGGAGTGCGTGCGCGCCTACCAGGAGTCGAAGCCGGAACTGGCGGAGAAGTTCGAGCGGTACGACATGTTCGCGGAGACCTTCGCGCTCTCCGCCCTCAACCGCCTCCAGCTGCGGAACAACAAGCAGATGGTGGACCTGGCGGACCCGTCGGCGGCGCTCCAGCTGGTCGGCGACCTGGTGAACCCGATCGCGCGGTACACGCGCTAGCTCCCTTCGGGGTTTCACCTTGCGGAGACCGGCGCGGGCCGGGTGGAGTACGGTCCTCCACCCGGCCCGCGCTTCTCGTCTACTCAGCCGGCCACGGCACCTGCGGCGAGCGGTAGTAGTCGATCCCGAGGGCCTCGAAGCGCGGCCCCTGCGCGGCGAGCCGCTCCTTGTAGGCGTTCCAGTCGTGCGTGGCCGCCGGGGACCAGCCCAGTTCGGCGACGCCCGGCAGGCGCGGGAAGGCCATCTGGTCGATGTGCGCGTTCTCGGAGACGGTCTCGGTCCACAGCGGCGCCTCGACGCCCTGGACGGCCTCGGCGGGCGCGCCGGGGAGGTAGGCGGCCGGGTTCCAGTCGTAGGAGCGCTGGACCTCGACGTAGCCTGCCCAGGCGAGGCCCAGCTTGGTGTCCTTGGTGTACTTCATGTCGAGGTAGACCCGGTCGGCGGGCGAGAGGATCAGCCCGGTGCCGTTCCGCGCGGCGGCCGCGACCTGCTCCTTCTCCGCTCCACCGGTCCGGTCGAGGCCCCAGTACTGGGCGAGGGCGCCCTTGGCGGGCGTGGCGCCGGTGAGCTGGTGCCAGCCGACGACGGTCTTGCCGTACTTCGCGACGATCGGCTGGACCTTCTCCATGAAGGCCACGTAGTCCGCGTGGGACGTGGAGTGCGCCTCGTCGCCGCCGATGTGGAGGTACTTCCCGGGGGTGAGCGCGGCGAGCTCGCGGATCACGTCGTCCACGAAGTCGTACGTGATGTCCTTGGGCACGCACAGGGAGCTGAAGCCGACGGCGGTGCCGGTGTAGAGCGGCGGGGCGACGCCGTCGCAGTTCAGCTCGGCGTACGAGGCGAGGGCCGCGTTCGTGTGGCCGGGCAGGTCGATCTCGGGGACGACCTCCTGGTGGCGGGAGGCGGCGTAGCGGACGATCTCCTGGTAGTCGGCCTTGGTGTAGTGGCCGCCGGGGCCGCCGCCGACCTGGGTGGAGCCGCCGTAGGTGGCGAGCCGGGGCCAGGAGTCGATGGCGATGCGCCAGCCCTGGTCGTCGGAGAGGTGCAGGTGCAGCTTGTTGATCTTGTAGAGGGCGAGCTGGTCGATGTACCGCTTGACCTGCTCGACGGTGAAGAAGTGCCGGGAGACGTCGAGCATCGCGCCCCGGTAGGCGTAGCGCGGGGTGTCGGTGATGGTGCCGCCGGCGACCTTCCAGGGGCCGGGCTGCCGGGTCCGCTTCTCGACGGCCGCGGGGAGCTGCTGACGCAGGGTCTGCACGCCGCGGAAGAGTCCGGTGGGCCGGTGGGCCGTGAGGGTGATGCCGTCGCGGCCGGACTGCAGCCGGTAGCCCTCGTCGCCGAGGGCCTTCTCGGTGCCGCTGAGGCGGAGCCGGATGCCGCCCCGCGCCGCGTCCTCGTCGACGACGCGCAGGGAGAGGCCCGTGGAGGGGCGCAGGATCCCGGCGAGGTAGTCGGCGACCGCGCGGGCGTCGCGGGAGTCCTCGTCGATCCGGATGCGGGTGGCGGAGGTGAGCGCGTACGGCTGTCCGGCCGGGGTCACGGAGGCCGGGACGGGCACGATCTGGCCGAGCGGGCGGGTGGTGTCGGCGGCGGAGTGGGAGACGGGGGCGGCTCCGACGCAGGAGATGCCGGCGGCGGCGAGGAGCAGCACGGCGCCGAGCAGGCGGGGAAGCGTTCTGCGCTGTCTCACAGACATGGGTCCCTTTCGATGAACGTTGGACGGACTCCGACGGACTTCGCGGCTGTGGGTATGCGTATCCGAACAGTCACCATGCGTACCGTGGACCACTTCCGCGGTCAAGGTGTAGACCAATTTCGCCCCCAGGGCGGCGATCATGAAGCCGTCTGCCCGAATTCGGGCAGGATTCTTGCGAAGTCCGGGGGGAACCCCTCAGTATTCTCGGGTGCTCGATCGCCGCCCGTCGCATGACGACCTCATCGACCACCTGGTGCGCAGCACCGCGCTCCAGCGCGGTGAGGCCGCCCGGGTGGTGCTCGACGTGCTGGCGTACTTCGACGAGTCGACCGAGGACTTCGTCCGGCGCCGCCACCGCGAGCTGCAGTCAGGGGGCGCGGTGAACGCCGAGATCTTCGAGCGCATCGCGGCCGAGCTGCCGCACCGCGCCGTGGCGCCACCGGAGCTCTCGCTCCGGCAGCTGCGCCGCATCGTCTACGGGTGACCCCGACCGGGTCACGGCAGAGCACACTCACCAACCTGGAGGGGTAACACCTTTATGTGCGGAATCGTCGGTTACATCGGAAAGCGCGACGTCGCCCCGCTGCTGCTCGAGGGCCTGCAGCGGCTGGAGTACCGGGGGTACGACTCCGCCGGCATCGTCATCACCAGCCCGAAGGCCTCCGGCCTGAAGATGGTCAAGGCCAAGGGCCGGGTCCGTGACCTGGAAGCCCGCGTCCCCAAGCGCTTCACCGGCACCACCGGCATCGCCCACACCCGCTGGGCCACCCACGGCGCGCCGAGCGACATCAACTCGCACCCGCACATGGACCCCGAGAACAAGGTCGCGGTCGTCCACAACGGCATCGTCGACAACGCCCAGGAGCTCCGCGCCAAGCTGGAGGCGGACGGCGTCGTCTTCGCGTCGGAGACCGACACCGAGGTCATCACCCACCTGATCGCCCGCTCCCAGGCCACCACCCTGGAGGAGAAGGTCCGCGAGGCGCTCAAGGTCATCGAGGGCACCTACGGCATCGCCGTCATGCACGCCGACTTCAACGACCGCATCGTGGTGGCCCGCAACGGCTCCCCGGTCGTCCTCGGCATCGGCGAGAAGGAGATGTTCGTCGCCTCCGACGTCGCCGCCCTGATCGCCCACACCCGCCAGGTCGTCACCCTCGACGACGGCGAGATGGCCACCCTCAAGGCCGACGACTTCCGCACGTACACCACCTCGGGCGCCACCACGACGGCCACCCCGGAGACCGTGGAGTGGGAGGCCGCCTCCTATGACATGGGCGGCCACGACACGTACATGCACAAGGAGATCTCCGAGCAGCCCGACGCGGTCGACCGCGTGCTGCGCGGCCGGATCGACGACCGGTTCTCCACCGTCCACCTGGGCGGCCTGAACCTGGACGCCCGCGAGGCCCGCTCCATCCGCCGGATCAAGATCCTCGGCTGCGGCACCTCGTACCACGCCGGCCTGATCGGCGCCGGGCTCATCGAGTCCATGGCCCGCATCCCCGCCGACGCCGAGCCGGCCTCGGAGTTCCGCTACCGCAACCCGGTCGTGGACCCCGACACCCTGTACATCGCCGTCTCCCAGTCCGGTGAGACCTACGACGTGCTGGCCGCCGTGCAGGAGCTGAAGCGGAAGGGCGCCCGCGTCATCGGCGTCGTCAACGTGGTCGGCTCGGCCATCGCCCGCGAGGCCGACGGCGGCGTGTACGTGCACGCGGGCCCCGAGGTCTGCGTCGTCTCCACCAAGTGCTTCACCAACACGGTGACCGCGTTCGCGCTGATCGCCCTGCACCTCGGCCGCATCCGCGACCTGTCGGTCACCGACGGCAAGCGGATCATCGAGGGCCTGCGCAAGCTGCCCGGCCAGATCAGCGAGATCCTCGAGACCGAGGAAGAGATCAAGAAGATCGCCGCGGAGTACGCGGGCGCCCAGTCGATGATGTTCATCGGCCGTGTCCGGGGCTACCCCGTCGCCCTCGAGGCCTCCCTGAAGCTCAAGGAGATCTCGTACATCCACGCGGAGGCGTACCCGGCCTCCGAGCTGAAGCACGGCCCGCTCGCCCTCATCGAGCCGGCCCTGCCGACGGTCGCGATCGTCCCCGACGACGACCTGCTGGAGAAGAACCGCGCCGCCCTGGAGGAGATCAAGGCCCGCAGCGGCCGCATCCTCGCGGTCGCGCACCAGGAGCAGGCGAAGGCCGACCACACCATCGTCGTGCCGAAGAACGAGGACGAGCTGGACCCGATCCTGATGGGCATCCCGCTCCAGCTCCTCGCCTACCACACGGCGCTCGCCATGGGCCGCGACATCGACAAGCCGCGCAACCTGGCCAAGTCCGTCACGGTCGAGTAGCACCACCCCGGGCCTGTCACCCGGAGCTCTCGACCACGGCCGGGAAAGCCCGTCCGCCCGCGTTCCGGACCTGTCCCCGGAAGGGCGGACGCCCGGCCGGACACACAGAGCGGTCCCCGCGCACCTCACCGGTGCGCGGGGACCGCTTGTTTCTCCCCCGGCGTCAGCTCGCCGCGGCCGCGCTACGGCCCGAGCGGCTCAGCGAGGTCGGCCAGTGGGCCACCGCCGCCGTCGCGCCGTACCAGGCCGCCAGGCCCGCCACCGCGGCGACCCAGCCGCCCGCCTTCGCCAGACCGCCGTTGTCGGCGAGCGCGCCGACACCGAGCAGCAGCAGCGCGACGAACAGCAGGCCGTAGACCCCCTGCCCGAACAGACCGCTGCCCGCGGCCGCCATCGTCAGCGTGAGCGCGAGGAGCGCCCACAGCAGCAGGAAGAGGCCGGTCGCCTCGGCCGAACCGCCGTCACCGACGCCGGTCCCCCAGGTGAACCAGAACGCGCCGAGCGCCGAATAGGCCGTGCCCTCACCGCCGTTGCCCGCCCGCAGGGCGAGCAGACCGACGAGGAAGAGCGCCACCCCGCCGACCCAGGTGGCGAGGGATGCGGCGTCCGACGCCGCGACGTTGTCGATCACGCCGGTGCCGCCGAGGCCGAAGGCCAGCAGGGTCAGTCCGAGCGCGAGGTGGCCGAGAGTGGAGGTCGTGTTCCCCGCGGCGACGTCTTTGTCCACGGCGGGCTCCCTTCAAGTGGGCAGTTGTGCTGCGTGAGCTGCTTGTTCCGGTGACATTTAAGTACCCTTCACAAGCGCACAAATCACCTCTCGGCGGCAGAAATTATCGTCGTACCAAGGGAGTTGACGAAGCGTCGAGAAGGTGAAGCCCAGGGGGCGGATCCAGCCGCTCCGGTTCAGGGGATGACGATCACGGGCCGCTGCGCCCGCTTGGCGAGTCGGCCGGCCACCGAGCCGAAGATCCGGCCGACGATCCCGTGCGTCGAGCCGACCACGATGGCGTCGGCGGAGTACTCCCGGCCGACCTCCTCCAGCTCGTGGCAGATGTCGCCGCCGCGCTCGACGAGGATCCAGGGCACCTCGGCCAGATAGTCCGCGCAGGCGAGTTCCAGACCGAGCACCTCGGTGCGGTGGTCGGGGACGTCGACGAAGACCGGCGGCTCGCACCCCGCCCAGACGGTGGTCGGAAGCCGGTTGGCGACATGAACGATGATCAGGCCGGAGCCGGAGCGCTTGGCCATGCCGATGGCGTAGGCGAGGGCTCGCTCACTGGAGGTCGAGCCGTCGAAACCGACGACCACTCCGTGTCGGAAGGCGGGATCGCAGGCGTGGCGTGGCTGTTCGACCGCGAGGGGGTCGACCGTGGAGTCGGCGACGCGCTTGCGGTCCGCGGGTTCGGGGAATTCGTGACCGGCCATCGGTGTCTCGGCGAAGAAGATCCTCGTGGGAAGGGAAACGGAAGAACGTCGTGGCGTCGTTGCGTCGTACGGAACAACGGTTGGCGGCGGAGCTGTGTCCGGGAATCATCTTCCCAAGCCCATACCCCCAAGGGTACGGCGACACTCCTCTCCTGCCCAGAGCCGTCCAGGGCCCGCATTTCAGCGCTCGCACGGCGTTCCAGGGAGCATGCACGAGCCCGTCCCGATATGGCAATGCCGCCTGTGCCCTACAGCTGTCCCCCCGGGCTCCCCTCCAGGGGCCGCACGGAGAGCCGAACGGACCCCACCCGCAGTGACCGGAACGTTCCGCTTCTCGTTCCCACAGGTCACGCCACCGTCGCAGGGAGACCGCCCGTGCCCGCACCAACGGCCGCCGCCACCGACCGCCCCGTCCACCCCGTCCGCCCCGTCCGCCCGGCCGACCCGGACACGCCCGCCGCCGGACACGCCGCGGCCTCGGCCGCGGAGTCGGCGGGCGACGTCGTCCGGTGGGCGGTCTTCTGCTGTGTGCTCGTCCCGGTCGTCCTCGTGGGCTACGGCACCTCGCTGGGCGGGGCCACCGGAACGGCGCTCGGGCTCGCGGCCGTGACGGCGGTCTGCCGGCTGCTGCTGCGGCGGTCCGAGCGCGGCCTGCGGGCCGAGGCCGCGGCACCCCGCGCGCGTCGCTCGCACGGCGGCCGGAACCACCGCCAGGGCTGACACACCCCCCGCGAAGCTGACGCATTCGCACACCCACACCCATATGTTTTCAGCCAAGTTCCAGATGTCGGCGAGTCCTTGGCGGAATGACCCCTCAACCCTGGTGCCACCAGGCCGGAAAGGCGTGCGCCGGGCCTGTGCACCCTATGGGGACGGGCCATGCGCGCCACGCGCACTTCCCTGTCCGGCCCACGAGTGGAACGCTTCGTGATCGAATGCTTCGCGCCAAGTTGCCTTGTCGACAATCTGCCGGAGAGAGAACTTGTCACTCCGGCGCCACGGAACACAGTAGATTCGATCATGGGTATCGAAGACTGGGGTCTCGTGCAAAACCGAGGGGAATCGTGCAGGAGCGACAGGACCAGGGAGACGCGAACACCGAGGGGGGCTTAGCGTCATGAGCCAGGACTCCGCCGTAACGGAGGCCGTACGGAAGCTGTCCGGGCGCCGCCGCCGCGAAGTAGTCGCGGTGCTGCTGTTCAGTGGTGGCCCCATCTTCGAGAGCTCCATCCCGCTCTCCGTGTTCGGAATCGACCGGCAGGATGCCGGAGTACCGCGTTACCGGCTGCTCGTGTGCGCCGGTGAGGAAGGCCCGCTGCGGACCACAGGGGGCCTCGAACTGACCGCGCCGTACGGACTGGACGCGATCAGTCGCGCCGGGACCGTCGTCGTACCGGCCTGGCGGTCGATCACCTCGCCGCCACCGCCGGAGGCACTCGAAGCACTGCGCCGGGCACACGAAGAGGGCGCGCGGATCGTCGGGCTCTGCACCGGCGCGTTCGTGCTCGCCGCCGCGGGGCTGCTCGACGGCCGCCCGGCCACCACACACTGGATGTACGCGCCGACGCTCGCCAAGCGCTATCCGTCGGTCCATGTGGACCCGCGGGAGCTCTTCGTCGACGACGGGGACGTACTGACCTCGGCCGGCACCGCGGCCGGCATCGACCTGTGTCTGCACATCGTGCGGACCGACCACGGCGCGGAGGCCGCCGGCGCGCTCGCCCGCCGGCTCGTCGTCCCGCCGCGGCGCAGCGGCGGCCAGGAGCGCTACCTCGACAGGTCTTTACCCGAGGAGATCGGCGCCGACCCGCTCGCCGAGGTCGTCGCCTGGGCCCTGGAGCACCTCCACGAGCAGTTCGACGTGGAGACGCTCGCGGCCCGCGCGTACATGTCGCGGCGGACGTTCGACCGGCGCTTCCGCTCACTGACGGGGTCCGCCCCGCTCCAGTGGCTGATCACCCAGCGGGTGCTGCAGGCGCAGCGGCTGCTCGAGACCTCCGACTACTCGGTCGACGAGGTCGCGGGACGCTGCGGCTTCCGGTCCCCGGTGGCGCTGCGCGGGCACTTCCGCCGCCAGCTCGGCTCCTCGCCGGCCGCGTACCGCGCGGCCTACCGGGCCCGGCGCCCGCAGGCCGAGACCGTGACGGTCCTCGACCCGCTGGTGCCGTCGCAGGGCGGCCTGCCGGTCGGCCGGCGGCCCGGTCCGCTGGATCCGGGGAAGCCGCAGTCCGACGCGTACGCCTCCGGGCGAGCGGCCCTGCCGGGTCAGCGCAGCGCCCCGTAGGGGCCGACCAGACCGCGCGCCACGAGCCGCGTACGAAAAACCGACGGGCGTCCGGGGGCACCTCCCCCGGACGCCCGTCGGCGTTCGGTCCGGGCCGGGGGCGCCCCCGGGCCCTGGGCCTGTCCGGCGCGTCGCGGAGCCGACTGTGATCCGCCCGACAGGCCCTAAGGTAGGACGCATGAACGATCGCATGGTGTGGATCGACTGCGAGATGACCGGGCTCTCGTTGACGGACGACGCACTCATCGAGGTGGCCGCGCTGGTCACCGACTCGGAACTGAACGTGCTCGGCGACGGTGTGGACATCGTGATCCGCCCGCCGGAGGCGGCGCTGGAGACCATGCCCGAGATCGTGCGCCAGATGCACACGTCCTCCGGCCTCCTCGACGCCCTCGCCGACGGCACCACGCTGGCCGACGCCGAGGCGCAGGTCCTCGCCTACGTCCGCGAGCACGTCAAGGAGCCCGGCAAGGCGCCGCTGTGCGGGAACTCGGTCTCCACCGACCGGGGCTTCCTCGCGCGGGACATGGCGGCCCTGGAGAGCCACCTGCACTACCGGATCGTCGACGTCTCCTCGGTCAAGGAGCTGGCGCGCCGCTGGTACCCGAGGGCGTACTTCAACAGCCCGGAGAAGAGCGGCAACCACCGCGCGCTCGCCGACATCCGCGAGTCCATCGCCGAGCTGCGCTACTACCGCGAGGCGATCTTCGTCCCCCAGCCCGGACCGGACTCCGACACGGCGAAGCAGATCGCGGCCCGCCACGTCCTGCCGCCGGAGTAGTCCCGGGGCGGACCCGGAGCGGCTCACGTCCTGCGGGGCGCCCTCACAGGACGCCCCGCTCGCGCCCCTGACGCGGCCCTGACGCCCCCGCGCGGAATGCGGGCGCGAGCACCCTCCGGGACCCTGTAGACTTCTTCTCGGCCGGTCGGGGAAACCTTCGGGAAACCGCCGGTCATGGTGGGTGTAGCTCAGCTGGTAGAGCACCTGGTTGTGGTCCAGGATGCCGCGGGTTCGAGTCCCGTCACTCACCCTGAGGGCCGAGGCCCCGGTTCGGAAGAACCGGGGCCTCGGTCGTTTTTCCGGGGCCCTTCGGGTGAGCGCGCGCGGCGCCCCCCGGGTGCCGGGCGGGCCCGCGCCTAACGTGACGACGGTCACCACGCCCCGGTACCGGGAGACCGTCATGCGGAGGAGCCGTACCGCCCTCGTCCTCGCCGTCGTGCTCGCCACCGCGCTGCCGGCCGGGTGCGCCGCGGGCCCCGCCGAGGAGCCGGGCCGGACCACGCTCACCGTCGGGGTGTTCGGGGCCTTCGGGCTGAAGGAGGCCGGGCTCTACGACGCGTACACGCGGCTCCACCCGGAGATCGCCGTCCGGCAGACCTCGATCGAGCGGAACGAGAACTACTACCCGCAGCTCCTCACCCACCTCGTCTCCGACTCGGGGCTCGCCGACGTCCAGGCCGTCGAGGTGAACAACATCGCCGAGATCACCACCACCCAGGGGCACCGCCTCGTCGACCTCGGCGCCGTGCCCGGTGTCGACAAGAGCGCCTTCCTGCCCTGGAAATGGGCGCAGGGCACCGACCGGAACGGCCGAACGGTCGCGCTGGGCACGGACATCGGCCCGCAGGCCGTCTGCTACCGCAAGGACCTCTTCGCGCGGGCCGGGCTGCCCACCGACCGGGCCGCCGTCGGCAGGCTGTGGGCCGGGGACTGGAAGAAGTACCTGGACACCGGCCGGCGGTTCAAGGCCCGGGCGCCGAAGGGGGTCGCCTTCGTGGACTCCGCCGCGGGCGTGATGGCGGCGATCACCGGATCGAGTCCGGTGCGGTTCTACGACACCCGGGGCGAGATCGTCTACAAGGACAACCCGGCCGTCAAGCGGGCCTGGGACCTCGCCGCCGCGTTCGCCGGCGAGGGGCTGACCGCCCGGCTCCAGCAGTTCACGCCCGCCTGGGACCAGGCGTACGCGGGTGCCCGGTTCGCCACCGTCTCCTGCCCGGCCTGGATGCTCGGCTACATCCAGGACAAGGCCGGTCCCGCGGGCCGGGGCGCGTGGGACGTGGCGGCGGCGCCCCGGCCCGGCAACTGGGGCGGCTCCTTCCTCGTCGTGCCGTCGGCCGGGAGGCACCGGGCCGAGGCGGCGAAGCTGGTGGCCTGGCTGACCGCGCCCGCCCAGCAGGCGACGCTCTTCGCGCGGCGGGGCAGCTTCCCCAGTTCCTCGGCCGCCCTCGCCCGGCCGGCCGTCGCCGAAGCGCGGCACCCGTACTTCGGCGGCGCGCCCGTCGGCGCGCTCTTCGCGGCGGCGGCCCGGGGCGTGCCGGTCGCCGTCACCGGACCGAAGGACGCGGTCATCGCGCAGAACCTGGCCGACATCGGGATGCTCCAGGTCGACCAGAAGGGGCGGCCGCCGCGGGCGGGCTGGGACGCGGCCGTGAAGTCCATCGACAACGCCCTGGACCGGTGAGCCGATGACCGAGGCCGAGGTCGTCGTACCTCCGCTGGAAGGGCCCGCGCCCGCGTCCCGAACGAAGGAGGCCGGGCGGCGCGCCCGCCGGCACCGTCTCGGCCTGCGCTCCGCGCCGTACGCGCTGGTCGCCCCCTTCTTCGCCCTCTTCGCCGCCTTCGGGCTCTTCCCGCTGCTCTACACCGGCTGGGCCTCGCTGCACCGGGTCGAGCTGACGGCGCCGGACCGGATGGAGTGGGTGGGGGCGCGGAACTTCACCCGGCTCCTGAGCGACGACTTCTTCTGGAACGCGCTGGGGAACACGGTCACGATCGGCGTCCTGTCGACCGTTCCGCAGCTGCTGATCGCGCTCGGTCTGGCGCATCTGCTCAACTCCCGGCTGCGCGGCCGGACGTTCTTCCGGGTCGCGGCACTGACGCCGTACGCCACCAGCGTCGCCGCGGCCACGCTGGTCTTCGTGCTGCTCTTCGGCCGGGACCACGGATTCGTCAACTGGCTGCTCGGGAGCGTCGGGTTCGCGCCGGTGGACTGGCAGAACGGGACGTGGTCCGCGCGGATCGCGGTCTCGACGATCGTGATCTGGCGGTGGACGGGGTACAACGCGCTGATCTACCTGGCGGCCATGCAGTCGATCCCGCGCGAGCTGTACGAGGCGGCGGAGCTGGACGGGGCTTCGCGGTGGCAGCAGTTCGTCCATGTGACGGTGCCGGGGCTGCGGCCGACGATCCTGTTCACGGTCGTGGTGTCGACGATCGGCGCGACGCAGCTGTTCGGTGAGCCGCTCCTGTTCAACGGCGGCGCCGGGGCCACGGGGGGCGCGGACCACCAGTACCAGACGCTGGGGCTCTATCTGTACGAGCAGGGGTGGGTCAACCACCACCTGGGGCGGGCGTCGGCGATCGCCTGGGCCATGTTCCTGATCCTGCTGCTGATCGGCGCGTTGGCCCGGCTGCTGCGGCCGCGGTTCGCCGGGCGGGAGGAGTCCTGATGCGCGCACGCGGTGCGGGTCCGGTGACGTACGCGGTGCTGCTGCTGTTCACCGCCGGGTCCCTCTTCCCGCTGCTGTGGACGGCGGTGGCGGCCTCGTGGGACAACACACGGCTGGCCCGGACCCCTCCCCCGCTCGGGTTCGGCGGGAACCTGCCCGAGAACCTCTCCAGGGCGTGGACGGACGCCAACCTGGGGGTGGCGCTGCTCAACACCACGGTGGTCGCGGGGGCGGTGACGGCGGGCACGGTGCTCTTCTCGACGCTCGCCGGCTTCGCCTTCGCCAAACTGCGGTTCCGGTTCAGGAACGGGCTGCTGCTCGTGGTGATCGGCACGATGATGGTGCCGCCGCAGCTGGCCGTCGTACCGCTGTTCATGCTGATCGCCGAGGTGTCGTGGACCGACCGGCTGCAGGCCGTCGTCCTGCCCGCGCTGGTCTCGGCCTTCGGGGTGTTCTTCATGCGCCAGCATCTGAGCCGGGCGCTTCCCTCGGAGCTGATCGAGGCGGCCCGTACGGACGGGGCGGGCACACTGCGGATCGTCTGGCACGTGGTCTTCCCCGCGGCCCGGCCGGCGATGGCGGTGCTGGGGATGCTGACCTTCGTGGCGGCGTGGAACGACTTCTTCTGGCCGGTGATCGCGCTGACGCAGAACGGCAGCCCGACGGTCCAGGTGGCGCTCGCCGGGCTCGGCCGGGGCTACATCCCCGACCAGGCGGTGATCATGGCGGGGGCGCTGCTCGGGACGCTGCCGCTCCTTGTCGTGTTCGTGGTGTTCGGGCGGCAGATCGTCGGCGGGATCATGCGGGGGGCCGTGAAGGGCTGACCGCGCGCGGAAGGGGGCGCGCCCCGGCCGGAGGGTAGGGCTCCGGC
The DNA here is from genome assembly GCF_040653315.1 of Streptomyces sp. NPDC047981. NCBI lineage: Bacteria > Bacillati > Actinomycetota > Actinomycetes > Kitasatosporales > Streptomycetaceae > Streptomyces > Streptomyces sp. NPDC047981. Next base: position 19,378 of record NZ_JBEZNQ010000075.1, read on the forward strand.
CGGGGCGCGCGTGGGTGGGGGGACGGGGTGGTCCTGCGGCCTACTTGTAGGCGGCGAAGGCCTTGGTGAAGGCCAGGGGCTGCTGGAGGATCGAGGAGCAGGTGGCGTCGGCGTGGTTCACGGCACCGGCGGCGCACTGCTTGTCGCGGGTCGAGGACCACATGGAGAGCCAGCCGATGCCCTTGGACTTCGCGAAGTCGACCAGCTGTCCCGCGTCGTCGACCTTGAAGATCTCGGTCGTCACGTCGTTGACGCCGATCATCGGGGTCACGGCGACGGCCTTCCAGGCGGCGGCGTCGGACAGCCCGAGGACGCCCTTGATCTGGGCCTGGGTGGCGGTGGCGGCCTGGATCGCGTACGTGCCCATGTCGGCGCTGTAGGCCGGTCCGTAGTCCATCGCCATGATGTTGACGGCGTCGACGCGGACGCCGTTGCGCTTGGCGTCGGCGAGCAGGTCGACGCCCGGCTGGGTCAGGCCCTCGGGCATGACCGGCAGGGTGAAGGAGACGTTCAGGCCGGGGTGGGACTTCTGGAGCTGGGCGATGGCCTGGGAGCGGCGGGTGTTGGCGGCGGTGTCGGGCAGGGCGGCGCCCTCGATGTCGAAGTCGACCTTGGTGAGCTTGTACCGGTCGACGACCTTGCCGTAGGCGGCCGCGAGGTCGGTGGAGTTCGCGCAGTTCAGGGCCAGTTCGTGCCCTGCGGCGCCGCCGAAGGAGACCCGGACGTCGCCGCCCTTGGCCCGCAGGGCGCCGATCTGGGCGGCCACCTTGTCGTCTGCCAGGTCGGTCACGCCGCCCCACAGCGGGGCGCACGAGCCGCCGGAGGTGATGAAGGCGAGGTTGAACTCCTTCACCCCGGTGGCGTCGGCGGTCGCGAGCAGGTCGTACGCCGGGTAGAGGGAGGTGTCGACGTACGGCGCGAACTTCGCGGCGGCGCCGGGGGTCCCGGTGGCGGTCGCCGTCGGCGTGGGGGTGGTGGGGACGGCGGTGGGGGTACGGGTGGGGGTGGGGGCCGTGGTCGTCGGGGGCGCGGTGGGGCTCGCGGTGGCGGTGGGCGGCACGGTCGGGCGGCCGCTCGGGGTCGGGGTGGGGCCGCCGACGGAGCAGGAGGCCTTGTTGATGAGGCAGTTGGCGGGGTCGCCCGCCTCCCCCTGCGCGGAGGTCACGAAGCCGACGGTGACGGACTGGCCGGGGGCGAGCACCTTGTTCCAGCTCGCGGGCTTCACGGTCACGTGTCGGCCGGAGACGGTGTGCTCGCCGTTCCAGAGGGAGCCGATCGTCGTCCCCGCGGGCAGGTCGAACTCCAGCGTCCAGCCCCCCGACTGGACGCTGGAGGTCTCGTTGGTGACGACGTACTGGCCGGTGTAGCCGCCGGTCCAGGAGCTGGTGCGGGTGTACGCGGCGCCCACGGCGGCGGCCTGCGCGGTGCCGGTGAGGGCGAAGGCCGCGCCGCCGGCCACCGCCGCCGCGACGACCGCGCCGATGGCCTTCGTCCTGCCGCTCGTCCTGCGTCGGTGGGAACTCGTGGTGCTCATCGCGTGCCTGCCTCTGCGTGCCGGGTGTGGGGGGTGGGGTGCGGCAGCACGCTAGCGGCAGTGAAACGGACAAATGCCCACCACTGGACGGGGGTTGGGATTCTTAGGCTCCGCTTAAGGAAGGCATCGGAACGAGGAAAGGTTCCGGGGCCCGTGGCGACGCGGAGGGCGCCGCGTCCGTGGGCTCGGGTCCGTCTCCCGGCGACGGGGGATTACACCGGGAGCCGGGCCGGAGCCCACGGGTGCGACGCCCTGGAGGCGGCCGGAGGCGGTCGGAGGCCGGGGGCGGTCGGAGGTGCTCAGAGCGCCTTGGCGCCCCGCGCCTCCTCCGCCTCGGGCACTCGGGCCGCCTCCGTCCGCTCCGCAGGGACGTGCACGGCCTCGCGGGCCACCCGCCTGCTCGCCGCCCAGACGACGAGGCCGCAGAGGGCGAAGCCCGCGCCGAGGAGGCTGGAGCCCGTCCAGCCGTAGGAGGTGAAGATCGCGGTGGTCGCCGCCGCGCCGAGGGCGGAGCCGAGCGAGTAGAAGACCATGTAGCCACCGATGACGCTGCTGACGCGGTCCGGGTGGGTGGCGGTGAGCAGGTGCTGGTTGCTCACGTGCACGGCCTGGACGGCGAAGTCGAGCACGACGATGCCGACGATGAGCAGCCACAGCGACCACGGCAGCTGGGCGATGGCCGCCCAGGAGACGATGAGCAGGGCGAGCGCGAAGCCGGTGACGGGGACCGCGCGGCCCGCGTCCGCCCAGCGGCCCGCGCGGGCCGCGCCGAGCGCGCCGGCGAGCCCGGCGATGCCGAACAGGCCGATCTGGCTCTCGCTCAGCTCCCAGGGCGCGTCCGCGAGCGGCAGCGAGAGCCCGCTCCACAGCGTGCCGAACGAGGCGAACAGGAAGAACGCGATGAGCCCGCGCGTCAGGACGACCCGTTCCGCGAAGAGGCCGCCGAGCGAGGCGACGACCCGCCGGTACGAGGCCGGCGGCCGGCCGCGCTCCTCCGCGGGCAGAGCGACGAGGACGAGGGCCGCGAGGCCGAGGGAGAGCGCGGCGAGGACGGCGTAGACACTGCGCCAGCCCCAGAGTTCGGCGAGCGCGCCGGTGACGACCCGGGCGCCGAGGATGCCGACCACGACGCCCGAGGTGACGACGCCGATGTTCCTGCCGCGTTCGGCGAGCGGGGAGACGGAGGCGGCGTAGGCCACCGTGGTCTGCACGACGACCGCGAAAAGGCCGGCGAGCGCGAGCCCCACGAAGGCGATCCACGCGACCGAGGCCACGGCGGTGAGGACCAGGCCGACCGCGGTGACCGCGAGGTGCGCCGCGATGAGCTTGCGCCGGTCGACCACGTCGCCGAGCGGCACGAGCAGCAGGAGCCCGGCCAGATAACCGAACTGGCTGGTCGCGACGATCCACCCGGCGAGCTCCGCCGAGACGCCGAGGTCGCGCCCCATGGGCTCGAGGACCGGCTGGGCCGCGTAGATGCTCGCCACCGCGACGCCGCAGATCACCGCCAGCAGTAACCGCCGCCACATGTTCATAGCGCTCCCATCGAGATTGGTAGCAGATTGCAACCGTTCTGACGGTACGGCATGATGGTTTCAATCCGCAACCCAATGGGAGGTGTCATGACACGCACCACCATGAGCGCCCCGGACCTCGACTGGACCGATCCCGAGTGCCCCGTCGCCCGCACGCTCGACCTCGTCGGCGACCGGTGGAGCCTGCTCGTCGTGCGCGACGCGATGGACGGGGCCCGGTCCTTCACCGAGTTCCAGCGCCGGACCGGGATCGCCCGCAACATCCTCACCGACCGCCTGCGCAAGCTCACCGCCCACGGGGTCCTCGCCCAGCGCACCGCGCCGACCGGCAAGCGCCAGGAGTACGTCCTCACCGACGCGGGCCGCGCCCTCTTCCCGGTCATCCTCACCCTGCGGCAGTGGGGCGAGGCACACGCCTTCGCCCCCGGGGAGAGCCACTCGGTCCTGGTCGACCTGCGGGGCGCGCCGGTACCGGAGTTCACCCCGACCGGGAACGACGGCGCCGCCCTCGGCACGGACACCACTCACGTGCTGAAGACGGCGCCGTAGCAGGCGGGTTCGCGTCGCTCAGTGCGCGCGAGCCAGCTCGGAGCGCAGCAGGTCGAGGCCCATCGGCCCGATGTCCAGGGCCCGTCGGTGGAAGCGCCTGAGGTCGAACGCGGCCCCCTCGCGGAGCCGGGCCGCCTCCCGGGCGTCCAGCCACGCCTTCTCGCCCAGCTTGTAGGCGAGGGCCTGCCCGGGACGCCCCAGATACCGGTCGACCTCGAAGGCGACGAACCCCGCGGGCCCGACCCCGCAGTGCTCGGCGAGGAACTCCCGCGCCAGGCCCGGCGTCCACCGCTCGCCCTCGTGGAAGCCGGCCCCCGCGGGGATGCGGAGCCGCAGGTGGAGCCCGATGTCCAGGACGACCCGCGCGGCGCGCAGCTGCTGCCCGCCCGCGAGCATGCCGAGCCGGTGCGCCGGGTCGGCGAGGTGGCCGAGCTCGTCCATCAGCCGCTCGGCGTACAGGCCCCAGCCCTCGACGTGCCCCACGTGCAGCTCGGAGGAGAGCCGCTGGAAGCGGTTGAGGGTCGCGGTGTTGAGGGTGGTCACGCCCAGCTGGAGGTGGTGGCCGGGGACGCCCTCGTGGAACATCGTGCTCGGCACGGTCCACGTCGGGACCGGCGCGTCCGGGTCGGTCACCGGCCACCAGACCGTCCCCGGGCGCGACAGGTCCTCGCTGGGTGCCAGATAGGAGGCGGGCCCGTCGGTGCGGGTGGTGCGGCAGTCGATGCGGCGCAGCGGGGCCGGGATCGCGAAGTGCGTCCCGTCGAGCGCGGCGATGGCGCCGTCGGCGAGTTCCTGGATCCAGTCCCGGAAGGCCGCCGCGCCCTCCACCCGGTGGCGCGGGTCCGTGTCGAGCGCCGCGAGCACCGCGGGCACCGGCTCGCCGGGCGCGACCCGTGCCGCCGCCGCGGCCGTCTCGCGCCGCACCCGGGCGAGTTCGTCCCAGCCCCACGCGTAGGTCTCCGCCAGGTCGAGGCGGGTGCCGAGGAACTCCCGTACGCCCAGCCGGTAGCGGTCCTCGTCGGCCGGCTCCCGCTCCGGCGCGACCGCCGCGAGCTCCTCCGACAGGTACGCCGCGCAGCGCGTCAGCGCCTCGCCGGCGCCCGCCGCGGCCTCCTCCAGGGCGGCCCGCAGGGCTCCGTCGCCGTGCCCGGCGGGCAGCCCCGCGAGGTACGGCCGCATGTCCCGGCAGTCCCGGGCGTTCCGTACGACCTGGCGGTACGGCGCGACCCTGCCGCGGCGCCGGGCGTCCTCCAGGCCCTCCCGCAGCCCCACGAGGGCCTCGGGGACGGCCCGCAGCCGGGCGAGCAGCGTGTCCCACGCGGTGTCGGCGCCCTGGTCGAGCAGGCCCACCGCGTGCCGCAGCCGCTGGACCGGTCCGTCGAGGGTGTCGAGCAGCGTGCCGTACGCGTCGGCGTCGGCGAGGGCCACCTCGGTGGCGAGCCGCTCGCGCAGCACCGCCGCGGCGACCCGCTCCGCGTCCCCGGCGGTGGGCGTGGCGTCGAGCGCCCGCAGCGTGCGGCGCGCCAGCTCCGCGCGCTCCCAGGCCGCGCCCGGGCCGAAGTCGGTCAGCCGCTCCTCCTGCCCGGCGATGCCCATGACGGCGGCCAGGCACGGATCGAGGACGGCCAGCTCGTCCACGTACCGGTCGGTGAGCTCGGCGACGGGCCCTTCCGCGGCCGCGTCCGGCGCGCTCATCAGCGGCTCACCGACGACGGCAGCCGGGCGATCCCGGACTCGCCGATCCGCTTGCCGTACAGGCCGATCACCAGGCCCGCCACGATCAGCGCCCCCGCCACCAGCTTGAGCGCCGGCAGCGTCTCGCCGAAGATCAGGACCGAGCCGAGGACGCCGAAGACCGGCACGAGCAGGGAGAGCGGGGCGACGGTCGAGACCGGGTACTCGCGGAGCAGCCAGTTCCACACCGCGTACCCCAGCAGGGTGTTCGGGTAGGCCTGGAAGAGGATCGACAGGATCGCCGACCAGCCGAGTTGCTCCGGCAGCGCGGCGTAGCCCGCCGTGCCGTTCACGACCAGGTCGAGCAGGAAGAGCGGGACCGGTGCGAACAGGCTCGCCCACACCAGGAACGCCAGCGTGTCCTTGGGCTCGGCCTTCTTCATGATCACGTTGGCGACGCTCCACGACACCGCGCCGACCAGGACGAGCGCGACGCCCGCGAGCGTCACCGTGCCGTCGGTGACGAAGGTGATCGAGAACAGTCCCACCAGCGCGACCGCCATCCCCGCGTACTGGTACCGCGACAGCGACTCGCGGAACACCACGGCCCCGAGCAGGATCGTGAGGAACGCGCTGAACTGCAGGACCAGGGAGGCGATCCCGGACGAGACCCCGGCCTCGATGCCCAGGTTCACCACGCCCCACAGACCGACCCCGAACACCAGGCCGTAGCCGACGATGTGCCGCCACGGCACCTGCGGCCGCTTCAGGAAGAAGACGGCCGGCAGCGCGCAGAGCGCGAACCTGATCCCGGCGAGGATCAGCGGGTCGACGCTCTTGAGCCCGATCTTGATGATCGAGAAGTTGAGACCCCAGATCGCGGTGACGGCCACCGCGATCAGGATGTGCTGTTTCTTCATGCGGGGACCTGTTCGGGAGTTCCGGGGGTGAGGGGTGCGGCGGCCGGGCGGGTGTCGACGGAGAGCGAGCCGAAGAGGGCGGCCATCCACTCGCGGGTCTCCTCGGGTGTGTCGCCCGCGACGATCCCGGCGAGGACGGTCTCCCCGGCCTGGTAGGTGATGTGGTCGGGCAGCGGCGCGCCGGGCGGCAGTTCGTGCCAGGCGATCACGCGCGGTCCGGAGCGGAACGCCCCGGCGCCCGCGAGGCCCCAGTACTCCCGCCCGGCCAGGTGGTGCCCGGGGTGGACGAACCAGGCGTAGCGGAGCCCGTCGGGGTCCGGCGCGGGGAGCGTGCCCCTGACCGGCTCGCCGAGCAGGACGCGCAGTTCGTACGAGGGCAGGTGGACGCCGGTGGCCAGTTCGAAGGTGGCCACCACGTCGGCTCCCCCGACGCGGTTGCCGACCTCCAGGAAGACCGGCTCGCCGCCGTGGACGATCGCCTCCAGATGGAAGGTGCCGTCCTCGATCCGTACGGCGGCCAGGGCCCGGGCGACCCATGCGCGGGTCTCCTCGGAGCAGCCGATCTGGAAGGAGCCCATCGGCCGGCCCTGCGCGTACTCCAGGCAGGTGCCCAGGTACTCGCTCGCGGTGAGGGCCAGGACCTCGCCGTCCTGCACGAGGCCGTCGAAGTGGCGGATGGGCCCGGTGACGAACTCCTCGACCTGGAAGTCCGCGAGTTCGCGCCCCGCGTCGAGCCGGGCGACGCCGGTGCGGCCCGCGGTGACGGCGACGACCGCCTCGCGCGGGCTGTCGAAGACGAGGACGTCCTCGCTGGACGCGCCGCGGTGCGGCTTGAGGACCGTACGGCCGTCCCAGGGTGCCCGGCCGTCGAGCTGGAGCAGGCGCGGCAGGGGCAGGAAGCGCGGCACGCGCAGGCCCGCCTCCTCGACCGCCCGCTTCATCAGGACCTTGTCGCGGGCCAGCGCGACCTGCTCGACGGGCGCGCCCGGCACGCCCAGGTGCTCGCGCAGCCGTGCGGCGTCGAGGAGTTCGTACTCCGACATCGAGATGACCCGGTCGAAGGTGCGCGGCGCGCGCGCCAGCCAGTCGCGGGCCTCCTCGAAGGCCGGGCGGGCGCCCGGGCGGCCCACCCGCTCGCAGCGCAGCTCGGGCGGCAGCGTGGCCAGGGCCGCTTCGGTGCCGAAGTAGGTGACGTCGTGCCGGTCGTGGGAGATCCCCCGGTGGTACTCGATCTTGAAGTAGGGCACGCGGTGCAGGATGAGGATCTTCATCGGGCCTTCCTCGCGGGTGTGGGTACGGCGACGGCCTGGTCCAGGGCCTGTGACCAGGCCTCGCGCAGGGCGTGGACGACGGTCCTGATGTCGGCGCGGTCACCGCGCAGGACGACACAGCCCTGTGCGGCGAAGTCGGCGTTGTCGCGGGCGACGGCGTGCAGGTCGCGCCGGTCGGCCGACATCCAGGCGAACTCCGTGACGGTCAGCTCCCCGTCGGCCAGGCCGAACTGTTCGGCGGTCGCCCGGACGGCGTCCGCGAAGGGGTCCGCGCCGGCCGGGACGTCGTGCGGGGAGAAGGAGCGGTCGCTGCCGACGCCGAGCATCACCGTCGCCGCCGCGCAGCCGGGCACGAGCCGCCCGGCGTCGGCGGCCGTGCCGAAGGCGGTGTCGACCCAGCGGTGGTGCAGGTCGATCCCGTACACCCAGCGGGCCAGGGCCCAGATCTTCATCCCGGCCGGTCGCCGGTTGGGCTCCACGATCGCGGCGCGCAGCCCGTCGTCGCTCAGCTTGATCTCGTTGTGGAACGGCCCGTCGCACTGGCCCACCAGCCAGTTCGCCTGGCGCCCGGCCCGCTCCAGGGTCGCGCGCTCGTGCTCGTCAAGGCGGGCGGGAAGGACCTGGGCGATCTCGACGGGGTACCGGCCGCGCGCGCTGACCTTCTCGGTCAGGAACGACAGCGGGCCGAGCCCGTCGTAGGAGAACTCCCGCGCGTACGGGATGAGTTCCTCGCAGATGACCCCGCCCTCCAGGTACGGCAGGACCTCGGCGAACGCCGCCGTCAGGTCGTCCCCGGGGCGGACCACGACGACGCCCCGGTTGTTGCCCTCGGCGGCCGGCTTGACGACGAAGCCCTCGGGGTGGGCGATCCCGAACTCCCGCAGCTGGTCGAGCGAGGCGATCTCCGCGAAGGCGGGCACCATGATCCGCTGCGCGGTGAGCAGGTCGGCCACACGTGCCTCGTCGAGCCGGTAGCGGTACTTGGAGAAGGCACCGGCGGCCTGCCGCGGCGAGTCGACCGGGACGCCGAGCCGGTGCAGCAGTTCGGCGCCGCTGTGGACGGCGTTGTCCGAGAAGACGATGCCCGCCCTGATCCGCTCGCGCCGGTCGCCGAGCAGCTTCTCGGCGAGCTCGGGGAAGCGGTCGCCGAGCGGGTCGAGGTCGATGACCTCGTCGGCGATGGCGTGGTCGGCCTCGGTGGGCTCGGCGCGGATCAGGACGACGGTCGCGCCGTGGCGTTCACGGGCGTGGTCGCGCAGGTGGCGCACCTCGTCGATGCGGCTCAGGTTGTAGTCGACGATGAGGAGGATCGGCCGGGTCATGCGTGCTCCGTCTCGTACACGATCTCGATCGCGCGCTCGGAGGCGGGCAGCAGGCCGGGGAGGATCGCGTCCCGGTCGGCCCGGTCCATGCTCCAGAGCACCTGTCCGAGGAACACCTCGCGCGAGGACGACTCCACGACGTCGCCGGCCTCGAGGAGGATCTGCGACAGAACCGGCCGCAGCGGGAGTCCGTCACCGGGCCCGACCGCGCGGAGGGTGCCGGGTTCGGCGAAGAAGACGCGGAAGAACGTCGCGTACGGGCTCGGCGTCGTGCCGTCGGTGCCGTACGACAGGCCCTTCAGGGTCTTCACGTACGCGTCGGTCCTGTCGCCGGCGAGCAGGGCGTCCAGCCAGAGGTCGAGCAGGCCAGGGCCGCCGGTGAGCGCCGCGACGCTGGGCGAGATCAGGCTGCCGCCGACGCGCGGGTTGACCTCGATCAGGTCCCAGCCGGCCGGGGCGTCGTACCGCGCCTCGACGTGGAAGCAGCCCTGGTCGAGCCCGAGGGTGTCGAGCACGCGCGCCACCCAGCGGAGCCCGGCGGCGGTCTCCTCCTCCGACAGGCTCGTCGGCGGGGAGACGCAGGCGTTCTCCAGGACGGTGCCGGGGCCCTCCGTCACCTCGCACTTCTCGTGCACGGCGACCACGTGCGGTGCGCCGTCGACGACGATCACCTCGAAGCTGAACTCCCGCCCCGGCACGTAGTCCTCGACGAGGAACTCCATCCCCCGCCCGCCCGGGTCCGCGCCGAAGGCGCTCGCGTACACCGTGTCGGCACGGGCCTCGGCGGCGATGCGCTCCAGGTCGGCCCAGGTGGTGTCGGGGGTGAGCGGGAACGTGCCGAACGAGGCGAGGCCGCTGACGGGCTTCACGAAGTGCCGGCCGCCGTCGCGTTGCCGCGCGGCCAGCGTCTCGGGGGTGAGCGCGGACGCGCGGCCCCGGCTGAGCCCCGCGTCGGCGAGGCGGTTGCGCAGGGTCAGCTTGTCGCGCAGTTCGGGGATCTGCTTCTCGTCCAGGTCCGGCACCCCGAGCCGGGCGTTGGCCAGCGCCATCAGGTGCCGGTAGCCCTCCCAGACGGTGAGGCAGCAGGCCACCGACACGCCGGCGGCCCTGAGCCGGTCGAGGTGCTCCTCGACGTCGTGCGGGGTCAGCACGTGCTCGCCGGTGATCCGGACGTCGTCGGCGAGGTCCGCGAGCGCCCCGGGCCTCGACCCCTGGTGCTGCGGCTCCGGCAGTGAGCTGAGCACGTGGACCTTCAGCCCCCGCGCCGTGACCGTGCGGGCGAGGTCCTCCAGGAACGAGAACCCGACATGGCTGAGCAGCAGCACTCCCCTGGCGTTTTCCATGCTCAATTCCGGCCTCCTCACCGGCGGGTGGGGCGCGGCGCGGTCGCGCCGCGCCCCACGGAGGACAGGGCTCAGGCAGGCTGCTTCTCTGCGTTGGCGAGGGTGTCCAGGTAGAGCTCCTCGAAGTACTGCGCCAGGAGCGACTGGTGCTCCTTCAGGTACCGCCGGAACGCGGCGACGTCGTCCTCGTCGTGGAGCAGGTGCCGGACGGCCGCCCAGACCTCACCGGGGTGGTCGTCGTTGATGTCGGTGTGCGAGTGGCTGATCTGGCCGCCGATCCTGGCCTCGCCGACCGAGCCCTTCAGCGCCTCCAGCTTGCGGGGCTCCAGCTTCACGTTCACGTACTCGACGAGGTAGGAGTACGCGACGACGCCGAGCGGACCCTCGTGGTCCAGGAGGTAGGAGAAGTAGCCGGTCAGGAGCTTGGTCGAGAGGTACGGCTCGGTGGCGAGGAACTGCTCGCGCGAGACGCCCACCTTGGCCAGGTCGGTGATGAACAGCTCGTCGTGGAGCATCTCCTCCTGCTCGTAGTTGGCCCACACCTGGGCCGCCTCCGGGCTGCGCTTGGCTATCTCCACGAGCGCCTTGGCCTCGGAGACGCGCAGCAGCCGGATGCGCCAGGCGGTCTCGATCAGGTGGCGCTTGTAGTACGCGGAGTCGACGTTCTTGCCTTCGAGGTGCGCGGCCTCGGGAACGTTGGCGTACCACTCAAGGACCTGCTGGTCGATCTGCTCGTCGATCTGGGCGCGCAGCTCCGCCGAGGCGGCGGCGTTGAGGAACGTGGACTTGTTCCCGTAGCCGACGTTGGTCACGCGGTTCGGCATGGTGTCACCTTTTCTCGTGGGTACGGACGCTCGGGTGCGAGCGGTTCAGATGTCGTCGACGACGCGGATGGTCGCGTCGCCCCGCAGCCGGCACTGGCAGGCCAGGCGGTGGTCTCCGCCGGTCCGGCCGAGGTCTTCGAGGAAGTCGAGTTCGTCGTCGTCGGGGGCGCCGAGGGCGTCGAAGCCCGCCAGGACCTGGACGACGCACGCGCCGCACGCGCCGGAGCGGCATCCGAAGGGGATGAGCCGCTGCGGGGTCTCGTACTCGACTTCGGTGAGGGGGGATCCCGCGGGCAGCAGGATCTCGGTTCCGGTCGGGAGGATCGTCAGTTTCCGGAGGGTCATGACACCGGTACGGCGTCGAGGTCGGTGGAGTGCTCGGGCGCGAGCCGGGAGCCCGGGCGCAGCTCGACCGCCGCGTGGTTGGCAGCGGTCGCGGCCTCGCCGAGGCCGACCGAGATGAGCGGGACGCGGCCCTCGTAGGTGCAGATGTCGCCGACCGCGTACACCCGCTCCAGGTTGGTGCGCATCGTCCGGTCGACCGCGAGGAGGCGGTTCTCCACCCGCAGGCCCCAGTCGGCGACCGGGCCGAGGCTGGTGAGGAAGCCGAGGGCGCCGACGAGGGCCTGGGCGGGCAGCCGCAGCTCCTGTTCGCCGGTCGTGACGCGGACCTCCTCCAGCCGGCGCACGCCGTGGCAGGCCGTCACCTGGGCGTCGGTCAGCACCTGCACTCCGGCCGCGTACATCTGCCGGACGCCGTGCTCGTGGGCGCGGAAGGCCGCGCGCCGGTGGACGACGGTGACGGACCGGGCGATCGGGGCGAGGGCGAGGGCCCAGTCGACCGCGCTGTCGCCGCCGCCGACGATCACCACGTCACGGTCCCGGTGGGCGTCGAGGCGCGGCACGTGGTGGGCCACGCCCCGCCCCTCGTAGGGCCGAAGACAGGGCAGGGTGCGCGGGACGGAGCGGCCGAGTCCGGCGGCGATCACGACGGCGCCGGCCCGCACCTGCCCGCCGTCCTCAAGGCCGAGCTCCCAGCCGGTGCCCGCCGGGTCCCGGGTGAGGGTGGCCGCGGTCCGGCCGAGCACATAGCGTGGGCCGAACTGCGCTGCCTGGGCGACCAGTTGCTCGACCAGCTCGCGTCCTCGTACGGCGACGTGGCCGGCGACGTCGTGGATCTTCTTCTCCGGGTACAGGGCCGCGATCTGGCCACCCGGCTCGGGCAGCGCGTCGACGATCACGCTGGAGAGCCCGCGGAATCCCGCGCAGTAGGCGGCGTACAGGCCGGCCGGACCCGCTCCTACGACGGCCACGTCCGCGCTCGCTCGATACATTCTGAACCCCAGGCCCTTCCAACGTCCGGTGGAAACAGCTCTGCCATTCACATCGTTCGGCTTATTCGACGGCCGGACGGAAATGATTCCGTCGACTGCGAATTCATCATTCAACGGGCCGATGGAGCCGTCAACGAATGGTCGGAACTCCGCGCTCCCACCGCGTTCCGACCGGAGTTCCGACCCGAGTTCCGACCGCCGCTCCGACCGGAGTTCCGACCGGAGTTCCGAGTGTGGAACTTCCTCAGTCGAAGCCGCGGCGGGCGACCTTCCGGCCCGGAACAGGCCGTGACTTGACGGAACCGGACGGCGCTCCTTCACTCTTTCCTGTCCGGCAATGCACAATCCACCCCATCCGATGGAGGAGCGATCGTGTCTCTTTCGCGCCGCAGGATTCTGGCCGGTTCCGGTATCGCGGCTTCCGCACTGACGTTGGGCCCACTGGGACAGGCCGGCGCGGCACAGGAGGCGGCGCCGCAGCCGTTCCGGCCGCACGACTGGAAGTCCGTCCGCGCGCAGTTCCTGCTCGCGCCCGAGTACGCGCATCTGTCGAACTTCTTCTTCGCCTCGAATCCGACCCCGGTCCGCGAGGCGATCACCCAATACCGCAGGGCGTTCGACGAGAATCCGTACAGTTTCCTCGACGACAACATGTTCCGCCGCGACGAGGACATGCTGTGGCGTGACGTGTGCGCCGCAGCCGCCGAATACGTCGGCGGGAAGCCGGAGGAGATCGCCCTCACCAGCAGCACCACCATGGGCCTTGCGCTCGTCTACAACGGCCTGCGGCTGAAGCCGGGCCAAGAGGTGCTGACCACCACGCACGAGTTCTATCCGCACCACGAGTCGATTCGGCTGGCCGTCGAGAAGTGGGGCGGCAGCATGCGGAAAATCCCGCTCTACGAATCGGCGCAGAAGTTCTCGGCCGCCGAGGCCGTGGCCCGGATCCGCGCGGCGATCCGCCCGCACACCCGGGTCGTCGGTGTCACCTGGGTGCACTCCGGCACGGGTGTGCGGCTGCCGATCGCCCCGATCGCCGCCGCGATCGAGGAGCTGAACCGCCATCGCGACGAGGCGGACCGCATCCTCCTGGTGGTGGACGGGGTGCACGGTTTCGGCGTGGTGGACGAGGACGTCGCGGCGATGGGCTGCGACTTCTTCGCCGCCGGCACGCACAAGTGGATCCTCGGCCCGCACGGGACCGGGATCATCTGGGGGAAGCCGGAGAGCTGGGCGCTGCTGCGGCCGACGATCCCCAGCCTGATGGCGAAGGAGACGACCGACGCCTGGCGGCAGGAGCGCCCGCCGGCCGGACCGACGCGGGCCGCGTGGGTCAGCCCGGGCGGCTTCTTCGCGTACGAGCACCAGTGGGCCGTCATCGAGGCGTTCCGCTTCCACCGGCAGATCGGCCGCGGGCGGGTCCACGACCGGATCGCCGAGCTGAACGGGCAGATCAAGGAGGGTCTGGCCCGGATGAGGCACGTCACGCTGCACACCCCGGTCGACGCCGAGCGGTCCGCGGGCTTCGTCTGCTTCGACGTACGGGGCTACAAGCCGCCGGAGGTCGTGCAGATCTTCCGCGACCACCGGGTCATCGCCAGCGGCACGCCGTACGCGGTCCCGCACGTGCGCCTGTCGGCCGGGATCGTCAACTTCCCGAAGGACGTGGACAGGGCGCTGAAGGTCGTCCGGTCGTTGGCGTGAGGACCGCGACGGCCGTCAGGGCGCCCGAGAACGCAGAGGAGGAACACCCGTGGATGTCATGACGGCCGTGCTGTCCCGCCGCAGCGAGCACCCTCTCGTCGAACCCGCGCCGGGCGACCAGGAGTTCGCGTATCTCCTGCGCGCCGCCGCCACGGCGCCCGACCACGGAGGCCTGCGCCCCTGGCGGTTGATCCTGATCCGCGACGAGGGCCGCGCCGCCCTGGAGCGCTGCCTCGCCGACGCGAGCGCACAGGCCGGGCCGGGGCGGGAATGGCGGGAGGAGATCCAGGGCGCCCCGCTGCTGGCCGCGGTGGTCTTCTCCCCCGTGACCCACGGGAGGACCGGCCAGGGCGGCCTCCCGGTCCCCGAGTGGGAGCAGCTCGCCGCCGCCGGCGCCATGACCGACTCCCTGACCCTGCTGCTGCACGCCCGCGGCTTCGGCAGCGTCTGGCGCACCGGCGCCTTCACGGGGTCCGGCCGGATCCGCCGGGTCCTCGGCCTGAGCGGGGAGGAGCGCCTGCTCGGCTGGTTGTGCGTCGGCACCCCGCCGCGCAGCAGGTGCGCGCAGCGCCGGGTGCCCGCGGACGTGACCGACCGGATCTCCGTCTTCAGCCCCTGAGGGTCCGTCACCCGCGCTAACATAAAAGACGTTCGCTTTTTTTCGAGGGTGATCGGACGCACGGGTGACTGATCTCAAGCAGGAGCGTGCCGTCCGCACGCGCAACCTGATCTTGACGGCGGCGGCGGAGCTCTTCGACGAGGAGGGCTACGAGGGCGCGAGCGTGACGCGCATCGTCCAGCGCGCCGGCGTCACGCTGGGCGCGCTGTACTTCCACTTCCCCTCGAAGCAGGACCTGGCCCGCGAGGTGATGAACGCCCAGCCGTACGTGATCGAGCCGCTCCTCGGCTCCAGCGGACTGCAGCGCCTGGTCGACATCACCCTGGTCTGGGCCCATCGGCTGCAGACCGACCCGATGCTGCGCGCCGGGGTCCGGCTCGCCGTCGAGCAGAGCCGCTTCGGCATGCGCGACATCGATTCGTTCGAGGGCTGGAAGGACATCATGGTCGGCCACCTCGAAGTGGCCCGCGCGGAGGGGAGCCTCCGTGCGGGTGTCTCGCCCGAGGAGGTCGCCCAGTTCGTCGTCGGCGCCTGTACGGGCGTCCAGCTCTACTCCCAGCTCGTCACCGGCCGGGCGGACCTGACCGAGCGCACCTGCGCCATGTGGCGTCTGCTGCTGCCGGGCATCGCGGCGCCCGACGCCGCCACCGTCGTCGTCGACCCCCACTTCGGAAGGGCCTCATGAACGCCGCAGGCTCCCGCGCCGTCCAGGGACCGCTCCGCCGTATCGTCCTCGCCGGCGCCACCGGCACGGTCGGCCGGCTCACCGCGGCACGGCTGGCCGCCACCGGCACGTACGACGTGGCCCTGTTGACCAGGGACCCGGGGAAGGCCGCCGCCCTCGGCCTGCCCGGCCGGCTCGTCCGCGCGGAGTTCGCCTCCCCCGCCACGCTCAGGACCGCCCTGCGCGGGGCGGACGCCCTGCTGCTCATCACCAACGACCCGCTGCGCCCCGAGCACGACGCGAACCTGCTCGACGCGGCCGCGGCGGCCGGCACCCCGCACGTCGTCAAGCTCTCCGCCCAGGCCGTGACCGATCCGGACGCCGACGACGTCATCACCCGCTGGCAGCGCGCGAGCGAGGAGCGGCTGCGGGCGAGCGGTCTGCCGTGGACCCTGCTGCGCCCCCGCTCCTTCATGACGCACGCCCTTGCCTGGCGCGACGACATCGCACGGCACGGCGTCGTCCGCGCGGTCCACGGAGACTCCCTCAACGCCGCCGTCGACCCGGCCGACATCGCCGACGCCGCCGTCCACGCGCTGACGGGCAGCGGCCACCTCGGGCGTACGTACGCGCTCACCGGGCCGCGCGCGATCTCCGCCCGGGAGAAGACGGCCATCCTGTCCGAGGTCCTGGGCAGGCCGCTGGTCTTCGAGGAGATCTCGCTCGACCGCGCCCGCGAGGAATGGCGCCGCCGCCTGCCCGAGGTCCTGGTGGAGGCGCTCACCCTCAGCGCCGAGCGACAGCACCGCGGCGCCAAGGCCGCCGTGGCCTCCGGGGTGCTGGACGCGACGGGCCACGCGCCCCGGCCCTTCCGCACCTGGGCCACGGAGCAGGCACCGGCCTTCACCCACGCACCGGCCTGATCACCACCCGCCCCCACCGGGCCGCGGGCCTGCGGCCCGGCCGCCCCACAGGCCCGCCGGCCCGCCTGCCCGCCTGCCCCGCCGGACTGCCCGCCCCACTGGCCCGCCTGCCCCGCCGGACTACCCGCCCCGCCCGTCCCACC
>NZ_JBEZNQ010000076.1:0-35727 GCF_040653315.1 Streptomyces sp. NPDC047981
GTCAACCCCGCGACCCCTGCCGCTCCCGCGACGCCCGCCGCTTCCGCCGCTCCCGCCCCCGTGGTCACCGGGGCCGGCGGTGGGGCCGCTTCGTGGCCGCAGCAGGTGCAGCAGCTCGCCCACTCGGCGCCCGCCCCCGCCCCGGCCGCCTCCGGTGCGGGTGAGCCGCCCGTGGTGCCCTGGAAGCCGCCCGTCGAGGACCCGTTCCTGCAGGCGGCCCGGGCGCAGGCGGCCGCGCGGCCCGCCGGGCTCGGCAAGCGGCTGGTCGCCCGGTTCGTGGACACCCTCGTGCTCGGCGCGCTCGCGGGCGCGGCGGCGTTCCCCTTCGTCACCACCGCGCTCGACCACATCGACGCCAAGATCGAGGCGGCGAAGCAGTCCGGTGTCACCGTCCAGGTCTGGCTCCTGGACGGCACCACCTCCCTCAACTTCGGGATCGCGCTCGCCGCCCTCCTCGTCCTCGGCGTCCTGTACGAAGCGCTGCCCACCGCCAAGTGGGGCCGTACGCTCGGCAAGAAGCTCTGCGGTCTCCAGGTGCGGGACATCGAGGCGCACGAGCCGCCGACCTTCGGCGCGGCCCTGCGCCGCTGGCTCGTCTACAGCGTCCTCGGGCTCCTGGTGCTCGGCGTCCTGAACGTCCTCTGGTGCCTCTTCGACCGTCCGTGGCGGCAGTGCTGGCACGACAAGGCGGCCCGCACCTTCGTGGCAGGCTGACAAGGAGTCAGCCAGGAGGGGCCGCCGTCCCTCGAACGGGCTGCGATTCCTTGCGGGCACCGCCTGCCCGGGATGCACTGCCCACATGAGCAACGATCAGCCGACGCCCGGCGAGCGACCCGAGGACGACCCGTTCCTCAAGAGGCCGCACGAGCCGCAGGAGCCGCAGCAGCCCACGCCGCCGCCGTCGGCGGGGTCCCCGTACGGCAGCGAGCCCCCTCCGCCCGAGGGGCCGCCCCCGGGTGGCCCGCCCCCCGGCGGCCCGCCGCCGGGGCCTCCGCCCGGATCGCCGTACGACAACGCTCCGCCGCCTCCCCCGCCGTACGGCTCCCAGCCCTACGGCGGGGGAGGCGGCTACGGCGGCGCGGATCCGCTCGCCGGAATGCCCCCGCTCGCCGACTCCGGCAAGCGGATCTTCGCGAGGATCATCGACTGGCTGCTGGTCACCATCCCGCTCGCCATCATCGGCATCCCGTTCGACGTGTACGACCGGGCGACCGACAACACCGACGACTTCGGCGACGCGATCAGCGCGACCAGCACGGGCAGCGGGCTCGTCTTCCAGCTCATCTCGATCGTGGCGTACGTCGCCTACGACACCGTGATGACGGCCAAGAAGGGCCAGACGTTCGGCAAGAAGTGGCTGAAGCTGCGGGTCGCGATGCTCAACGACGGCTCCACGCCGCCGACGAACGCCTCGCTGATCCGGGCCATCGTGCTGTGGGTGCCGGCCCTGGTCTGCTGCGCCTGCCTGTGGCCGCTGCTCCTGCTCATCCTGATCCTGGTCGACAAGCCCTACAAGCAGGGCCTGCACGACAAGGCGGCGAAGACCGTGGTGGTGTCGGTGCCGCAGTAGGCGTAGGCGACGGCTACGAGCTCGAACCGATCCGGGTATCGGCCCCCGCACCCACGCGGACGGCCGGTACCCGGATCTCGTCCGTCCTGGGGGCCGTGGCCGGCACCGGCGCGGGGGTCCCGCGGCGCTTCGTGGCCGGCAGCGTGATCGCGACGAGTACCCCGAGCAGCAGCCCGGCGGTGCTGATCGCGACGATGCCGAGTGCGGTCGTGGTGCTGGACAGCAACAGCAGGGCGACGGTCGAGAAGACGACGGTGGCCGAACCGTAGGCGAGCTGTGCGGCGTTCGGACGCTGCATGACGGGTACCGTCCCTCGAAGCATCGGCTGTTCGGCAGTCGCTTCCCTGGCTGGGGCCGGGGCCCCCACCCGAGCGACTCTACGTCGTTGGATGCCCGGGCGAAACAGGTAGTAAGCGTGACCTAACCCACGGTGCGGGGGCACGGGGGGCGCATGGAGTCATCGATTCCCCGAATGACCCCTTCTGGTGCGCCTGGTGACCGTCCGGATAGCGGAAACCGACTTCTGCATAGTGCAGTTGGCCTGTTCAAGTCAAGGACTGTCTTTTCGCGAGCAACTCCGGTCGAATGTCGTCACTTGTGACGCGCGTACCCGCCTGCGGACACCCCACCTCAGGTCCGCGGTCGCGGGCGCCGGAGGGGACAAACATCAAGTGACCAACAGACGACGGGCGATCAGAGCGTCCGCAGTCGTCGTGGCGCTCGCGGCCACCGCCGCCACCGCCTCGACCTTCACCACCTCGTGGGCCGACGACAAGGGGCCGGGCGCACCCGCCTCCATCGAGCGCCACGACCCGGCGCAGGGCGCCGGCGTGGACAAGACCGCGGTCGACCACGACCTCGAAGGTCCGTACAGCAAGCAGCAGGAGCAGCAGCGCAAGGCCGCGCTCGAGCAGGTCCTGAGCGGCGAGACCAAGGTCGAGCGCCGCGGGGGCTCCCAGGTCGTCAAGCTCGACAGCAAGAAGTACGTCGAGCTGGGCCGGGAGAAGACCGACAAGATCTTCACGATCCTGGTCGAGTTCGGCGACAAGGTCGACAACACCACGCTGGTCGACCGTGCGGACGACGACACGACCGAGCCCAAGCCGAAGTTCGGCGGCACGCCCGGCCCGCTGCACAACCAGATAGCCGAGCCGGACCGTGCGAAGGACAACTCCACGGCCTGGCAGAAGGACTACAACCAGCAGCACTTCCAGGACCTGTACTTCGGCACCGGCAAGGACAAGAAGACCGGCCAGCCGAAGCAGTCCCTGAAGACCTACTACGAGAAGACCTCCTCGGGCCGCTACTCGGTCGAGGGCGGGGTCTCGGACTGGGTCAAGGTCGAGTACAACGAGGCCCGTTACGGCTCGAACTACTGCGGCAACAGCAACTGCGCCAACGTCTGGGACGCCGTCCGCGACGGTGTCGCCGCGTGGACCGCCGACCAGAAGGCCAAGGGCCGTACCGACGCCCAGATCAAGGCCGACATGGCCCAGTACGACCAGTGGGACCGGTACGACTTCGACGGCGACGGCAACTTCAACGAGGCCGACGGCTACATCGACCACTTCCAGATCGTCCACGCGGGCGAGGACGAGTCGGCGGGCGGCGGCGTCCAGGGCGGCGACGCCCTGTGGGCCCACCGCTGGTACGCGTACGGCACCGACGCAGGCAAGACCGGCCCGGCGAACAACAAGTCCGGCGGCACGCAGATCGGCAGCACCGGCATCTGGGTCGGCGACTACACGATGCAGCCGGAGAACGGCGGCCTCGGCGTCTTCGCCCACGAGTACGGTCACGACCTCGGTCTGCCGGACCTGTACGACACCTCCGGCAAGCCCGGCGCCGAGAACTCCACCGGCTTCTGGTCCCTGATGTCCTCCGGCTCCTGGCTCGGCCGGGGCAAGGAGTCCATCGGCGACCTGCCCGGCGACATGACCGCCTGGGACAAGCTGCAGCTCGGCTGGCTCAACTACACCAAGGTGAGCAACGAGCAGCGCGGTACGAAGTCCACCCACAAGCTGGGCGTGGCCGAGTACAACACCAAGAACCCGCAGGCGCTCGTCGTCGAGCTGCCGAAGAAGCAGGTCACCACCGAGGTCGTCGCGCCCGCCGAGGGCGCCACGCAGTGGTGGAGCGGCATGGGTGACGACCTCAAGAACACCCTCACCCGCTCGGTCGACCTGACCGGCAAGTCGAAGGCCACCCTTGAGCTCAAGGGCTGGTACGACATCGAGCTGGACTACGACTACCTCTACACCGAGGTGTCGACGGACGGCGGCGCCAACTGGACCGCCCTGGACGGCACGGTGGACGGCAAGCCGCTGCCGCGCGACGCGAGCGGTGCCCCGGCGCTGACCGACGTCTCCGGCGCGTACAAGCCGCTCGTCTTCCCGCTGGACGCCTACGCCGGCAAGAAGTTCGACCTCCGCTTCCGCTACCAGACGGACGGCGGCGCGGGCGGCAAGGGCTTCGCGGCCGACGCCATCACGCTGACCGCCGACGGCGCCCCGGTCTTCACGGACACCGTCGAGGGCGGCGACAACGGCTGGACGGCCAAGGGCTTCTCGCGCATCGGCAAGGGCTTCACGAAGGCGTACGAGCAGTACTACCTCGCGGAGAACCGCCAGTACGTGTCGTACGACGCGACCCTCAAGGTCGGCCCGTACAACTTCGGCTTCACCGGTGACAAGGCGAGCTGGGTCGAGCACTACCCGTACCAGAACGGTCTGCTGATCTGGCTGTGGGACACCTCGCAGAAGGACAACAACACGGCCGTCCACCCGGGCCAGGGCCTCGTCCTTCCGGTCGACGCGCACCCGACGCCGCTGAAGTGGTCGAACGGCACCCTGATGCGCAACCGCATCCAGTCGCACGACGCGCCCTTCGGCACCTACCGCACCGACGGCTTCACGCTGCACAGCGCGGACGCCCCGGCGTCGATCAAGCCGCAGGCGGGCAACCCGGTCTTCGACGACCGGAAGGGTACGTACTGGTACCAGGAGACCGAGCGGGCCGGCGTCAAGGTAACTGACACCAACACCAAGATCACGGTCGTCAAGGAGCCGAAGAACGGCGAGACGATCACCGTCCAGGTGGGTCCGTCCACGAAGTAATCAGTAAAACCGCAGGTCAAAGCGTGATCGGCCGTCGCCCTCTAGCGGGCGGCGGCCGATCGTGTTTGAGTGCCCCTGACCGAGTTCTTATTGACAGCAAACGCACAGGGGGAGTGGTTCCGGCATGCCCGGTGGAGGTTTCTGCAAGTTGCCAGGTGGCAGTGTGGTCGTCGCGATAGGGCTGCCGAGCCCGGCCGGGGACGGCGCCACGGTCCGCTTCCTGGTCCACGCCGCCAACCGTGCCCGCGCCCTGACCCGGCTGCGGAACCTGGGCCTGCGCGCCGTGTACCTCCGGGGCAACGCGGAGCCCCCGACCCCCGACGAGATCACCGCCGTCCTGCACCACCCGGACGGGCTCCTGTGGCGCTCCGCGGCCGGGACGACAGGCACGACGACCCAGGAGCTGTGGCACTCCATACGGACCCTGCCCACGGCCTCCTAGGGGCGTCCCGGAGGCGGGCCGGGGGTATGTCAGACCACGGGCTTGCCCGTGAGCTCCACCCCGGCCCCGCGCAGCTCCTCCAGGGCCCGCTCGGTCGTCTCCTTGGCCACGCCCGCCGTGAGGTCGAGCAGGACCTGCGTACGGAACCCCTTCCGGGCCGCGTCGAGCGCCGTCGCCCGGACGCAGTGGTCCGTCGCGATGCCCACGACGTCGACCTCGGCCACGTCGTGCGCCCGCAGCCACTCGGCCAGGGTCGCGCCGTTCTCGTCGCGCCCCTCGAAGCCGCTGTACGCCGCCTCGTACGCCCCCTTGTCGAACACCGCGTCGATCGCGCCGGAGGCGACCGCGGGGGCGAAGTTCGGGTGGAAGCCGACGCCCTCGGTCCCGGCCACGCAGTGCACCGGCCAGGACGTCACGTAGTTCGGCGTCTCGGAGAAGTGGTCGCCCGGGTCGACATGGTGGTCACGGGTGGCCACGACGTGCCGGTACGCGGCGCCAGCCGCCTCCCCGACCAGGTCGGTGATGGCGGCGGCGACATCCGCACCCCCCGTCACCGCGAGGCTGCCGCCCTCGCAGAAGTCGTTCTGAACGTCCACGACGATCAATGCGCGGTGCATGGCGGGTGTCCTTCGGTGGGCCGGCGACGGGTTTCGGGCGGGTTTCGGGCGGGGGAATGGCTTCGAGCCTAGAGACTTCCCCCGCCCTTCGGGAGAGGGCCTCGCAGGGTGTTACACGTACTCCCTACACGTACTCCGTGGGCAGCACCGGCTCGCCCCGCGACAGCTGGGTCGCCGACAGCGGCAGCCCCGCGCGCGCCGCGATGTGCCGGGCCCTGGCCGCCTCCAGCGGCTCCCTGGCCACCACGTCGCCGCCCTTGACCAGCTCCACCAGCAGCTGCCGGTCGGCGAGCTCCGGCGGCACCGGACCCGTACCGAGGACCTCGGCCTCCGCGACGCCGTCCGCGTCGGTCCGGCGGGCCGCCCACTTGCGGCCGCCGACCGACGCCTTGCCGCCGAGCGACTTCTTCGCCACCGCCGTCAGCGGCGC
The DNA here is from genome assembly GCF_040653315.1 of Streptomyces sp. NPDC047981. Lineage (NCBI taxonomy): Bacteria > Bacillati > Actinomycetota > Actinomycetes > Kitasatosporales > Streptomycetaceae > Streptomyces > Streptomyces sp. NPDC047981. The sequence goes on from NZ_JBEZNQ010000076.1 coordinate 6,176, forward strand.
CTTGAGATCGGCCGACTGGGCGCGGGCGACCAGCTTGTAGACCATCGAGCAGGTCGGGTGCCCGCTGCCGGTGACCAGCTGGGTGCCCACCCCGTACGCGTCCACCGGCGCCGCGGCCAGCGAGGCGATGGCGTACTCGTCCAGGTCCGAGGTGACCACGATCTTGGTGTTCCGCGCGCCCAGTTCGTCCAGCTGCGCCCGCACCCGGTGCGCGACGAGCAGCAGGTCGCCGGAGTCGATGCGCACGGCGCCGAGCTCGGGGCCCGCCACCTCGACGGCGGTACGGACGGCCTCGGCCACGTCGTAGGTGTCGACGAGCAGCGTCGTCCCGCGGCCGAGGGTGTCGACCTGGGCCTGGAACGCGTCCCGCTCGCTGTCGTGCAGCAGGGTGAAGGCGTGCGCGGAGGTGCCGACCGTCGGGATGCCGTAGCGGAAACCGGCGGCCAGGTCCGAGGTGGAGTCGAAGCCGCCGACGTAGGCGGCGCGGGCGGAGGCGACGGCGGCCAGCTCGTGGGTGCGCCGGGCGCCCATCTCGATGAGCCGCCGCCCGCCGGCCGCCCCGGACATCCGGGAGGCGGCCGCCGCGATGGCCGAGTCGTGGTTGAGGATCGACAGGATCACGGTCTCCAGGAGCACGCACTCCGCGAAGGAGCCCTCGACCCGCAGGATCGGGGAGCCGGGGAAGTACACCTCGCCCTCGGGGTAGCCCCAGATGTCACCCGAGAAGCGGTAGCCGGCCAGCCACCGCAGCGTCGGCTCGTCCACGATGGACTGCTCGCGCAGGAAGCCGAGGACGTCCGCGTCGAAGCGGAAGTTCTCGACCGCGTCGAGGACCCGTCCGACGCCCGCCACCACGCCGTAGCGCCGGCCCTCGGGCAGGCGGCGGGTGAAGACCTCGAAGACGGAGCGCCGGTCGGCGGTGCCGGCCCTGAGGGCCGCCTGGAGCATCGTCAGCTCGTACTGGTCGGTGAAGAGCGCGGTCGACGGCACGTCCACCGGCAGCCCAAGGTCCGCAGCGTTCATGTCAGCGATGCTACCGCAGAAATCGTCAGTTTGACGATTTCTAGCTCCGTGCCGCCTCCGTTCGAGCGTCGCCGGGGCTGACCCGTTTGTGCGACCCCCCTCCCGAGGTGGCAGCATGGGTTCAGTGAGCGTCGCGCCAATTGAGATCGAACGCACGGAATCGGCGGAGGAGACCTTCGCCGTCGTCGAACCGGACGTGCCGTGGGTGACCCTGGTCCACAACGACCCGGTCAATCTGATGAGCTATGTCACCTACGTCTTCCAGGCGTACTTCGGCTACTCCAAGGACAAGGCGCACAAGCTGATGCTCGACGTGCACAACAAGGGCCGCGCGGTGGTCTCCAGCGGTACCCGCGAGGAGATGGAGCGGGACGTGCAGGCGATGCACGGCTACGGGCTGTGGGCCACCCTCTCCCAGGACCGCGGCTGATGGCGGGCCACTTCGAGGTCCTGCCGGGCGGCGGCGCCGCCGTCGCGCTCGACGAGGTCGAGGTCTCCATCCTGCGCTCCCTCGCCGTCCAGCTCATGGAGCTGATCGGCCTGGGCGACGAGCCCGTCGAGGGCGAGGACCCGCTGGCCGCGCTCTTCGCCGAGGGGCCGAGCGAGGCCCCGAGCGACCCCGCGCTCAAGCGGCTCTTCCCCGACGCGTACGCGGACGAGAGCGAGGAGCTGCGCTCGGCGTCGTCCGAGTTCCGCCGCTACACCGAGAACGACCTGCGCGCCCGCAAGCGGCAGGACGCGCTCGCGGTGATCCGCAGCCTCGACGGGCTCAGCTCCGCCGCGGGCGAGGGCGAGGCTGCGGTCCTCAAGCTGACCCCCGACGAGTCCCGGGCCTGGCTCGGCGCCCTCAACGACCTGCGGCTGACGATCGGGACCCGGCTGGAGGTCACCGACGAGGACGAGAGCGGGGAGCTGTACCGGCTGCCCGACTCCGACCCGCGCAAGCCCATGGTGATGGCGTACCTCTGGCTGGGCGCGCTCCAGGAGTCACTCGTCGAGACCCTGCTGTCCGGCGCGTGAGATCGCGGCGCCCGATACCGATCGGTAGGGCGCTGTTCGCTCAGCGGACACTCAAATCCGGATAACGAATACGTCACCAAAGTGTTCTTACTGGTCCTGTTGAGTGGCTTTTGACCCCTTTTTCATGTGACGTGCGCCACAACGCCGCTCCTCGATCACTGTTTCCCCCGTGATAAATCTTCACGACCACTCGGGGACGCCACCCATGTTCCCGGGGGCGCTTGGCCGGCTGACCGCCGGTAGCACTCCAGCCATATCCGGGGGGATCAGCGTGGAGAAAGGCGCATCAACATGACCTCAGTGCAGGTCGACAAGCAGCACGACGGCAATGAGGCCGCGGACCCCGCCGACGGCGAGGGTTACCACCGGGCACTCGGCGCCCGCCAGATCCAGATGATCGCGATCGGCGGCGCCATCGGCACCGGCCTCTTCCTGGGCGCGGGCAAGGGCATCTCCAAGGCGGGACCCAGTCTGATCCTGGCGTACGCCATCGCGGGCCTCGTCATCTTCTTCATCATGCGGGCGCTCGGCGAGCTCCTCATGTACCGGCCCGTGTCCGGCTCCTTCTCGGAGTACGCACGCGAGTTCATCGGCCCGTTCTGGGGCTTCGTGACCGGCTGGACGTACTGGCTCTTCTGGGTCGTCACCGGCATCACCGAGGTCACCGCGGCCTCCGCGTACATGCAGTACTGGACCAAGAACGCGGACGGCTGGCTCAATCAGCCGCAGTGGGTCTTCGCCCTGATCTTCACGGTGGTCCTGTTCCTCGCGAACCTGATCTCGGTCAAGCTCTTCGGTGAGCTCGAGTTCTGGTTCTCGATGGTCAAGGTCACCGCGATCGTCGGCATGATCCTGATCTGCGCCGGTGTCCTCACCGTCGGCTTCTCCGACGCCGGTGACACCGCATCGATCACCCTGCTCTGGTCCGAGGGCGGCTTCTTCCCCAAGGGCATCGGCTCCACCCTGATGACCCTGCAGATGGTCATGTTCGCCTTCCTCGCGGTCGAGCTGGTCGGCGTGACGGCCGGCGAGTCCAAGGACCCGAAGACCGTGCTGCCCAAGGCCATCAACACCGTGCCGTGGCGCATCGCCGTCTTCTACGTCGGCGCGCTGATCATGATCCTGTCGGTCGTCCCGTGGACGCACTTCCAGCCGGGCGTCTCCCCGTTCGTCGCGGCCTTCGAGAAGATGGGCCTCGGCATCGGCGCCGCGATCGTCAACTTCGTCGTGCTGACCGCCGCGCTCTCCTCCTGTAACTCGGGCATGTACTCCACCGGCCGCATGCTGCGCGACCTCGCGCTCAACGGCCAGGGCCCGAAGTTCTTCACCAAGCTCACCAAGAACGGCCTGCCGCTGGTCGGCACGTCCTTCTCGGCCGGGCTGATGATGGTCGGCGTCTGGATCAACTACCAGTGGCCGGGCGACGCGTTCAACTACGTCGTCTCCTTCGCGACCATCTCCGGCATGTGGGCCTGGATCATGATCCTCGTCTGCCAGGTCCGCTTCCGCCTCAAGGCCGACCGGGGCGAGCTGCCCCAGTCCTCCTTCAAGGCCCCGGGCGGCATCTGGCTCAGCCTCTTCTCGCTCGCCTTCATCGGCATGGTCATCGTGATGATGGGCATCGACAAGGACGCGCGGATCTCGCTGTACTGCGCCCCGCTGTGGGGCCTGATCCTGGGTGTCGCGTACCTGGTCCTCAAGGCGCGCAACCCGCAGGGCGCGGCCTTCGTGAAGCGCTCCTGACCTCACCCGTCTCGGCATTCGGGCCGTCCCGTACCACTCCTCGGTACGGGGCGGCCCGTCTGCTTATCCTGTCGCCATGCTGACCATCACCCGGGCCCTGTACGACCAGATCGTGGAACACTCCCGCGCGGACCACCCCGACGAGGCCTGCGGCGTGGTCGCGGGTCCCGCCGGCAGCGGCCGCCCCGAGCGGTTCATCCCGATGCTGAACGCGGCGCGCTCGCCCACGTTCTACGAGTTCGACTCGGCGGACCTGCTGAAGCTCTACCGCGAGATGGACGACCGGGACGAGGAGCCCGTGATCGTCTACCACTCGCACACCGCCACCGAGGCCTACCCCTCGCGCACCGACATCACCTACGCGAACGAGCCCGGCGCCCACTACGTCCTGGTCTCCACCGCCGACACCGACGGCGCCGGCCCCTTCCAGTTCCGCTCCTACACGATCGTCGAGGGCGTGGTGACCGAGGAGGAGGTCAAGGTCGTCGAGGCGTACTAGCCCGGACCTGCCGGCACCGGCCTCCTGGCCGCGGCCTACGCGGAGCGGGTGGTCCTGAACCGGGCCAGGTACGCGGAGGGCGTCACCCCGACATGCCGGGCGAACGCTCTCCGCAGCGTCTCGTCGCTCCCGAGCCCGCTGCGCTCCGCCGCCCCCGTCACACTCGCCCCGCCTTCGAGCAGCAGCCGGGCCGCCTCCACCCGTACCCGCTCCACATAGCCCGCCGGGGTGGCCCCGGTCTGCGCCCGGAACAGGCGCGTCAGATGCCGTGCGCTCACCCCCGCCCGCCGCGCAAGCGCCGTCGTGCTGTGATCGGCGCCCGGATCGGCGGCGACCGCGTCCAGCAGCGGCCGCACCACCGGGTGACGGGTGGGCGGAGTGCGCGAGGCAGCCGAGAACTGCGACTGCCCGCCCGGCCGCTGCAGGAAGACCACCAGATCGCGGGCGACGGCACGGGCCGTGGCCGGCCCCCGGTCGCGCTCCAGCAGCGCCAGACAGAGATCGATCCCGGCCGTCACCCCGGCCGAGGTGAACACCGGCCCGTCCTCGACGAAGATCGCGTCCGGATCCACCTCCACCTCCGGGTACCGCCGCGCCAGCTCGTCCGCGTGCTCCCAGTGCGTCGCCGCGCGCCGCCCGCTCAGCAGCCCCGCGGCGGCCAGCGCGAACGCACCCGTGCACACGGCGGCGACCCGGCGCGCACGCCCGGCCAGCTCCGTGACCGGCCCGACCACCCCCGGCGCCGTCACGAACCGGTCCACGTCCACCGCCCCCGGCACGATCAGCGTGTCCGCCTCCGCCACCGCCTCCGGCGCGCAGTCGGCCCCGATCCGCAGCCCGGCCGAGGTGCGCACGTCCCGCCCGTCGGGCGTGCACACCCGCACCTCGTAGTCCGCCCCCGCCGAGGAGAACACCTCCAACGGGGCGGAGACGTCGAGCAGCCGGACACCGTCGAAAGCGAGCACCACCACCAGGTGAGTCATGTGTCCCATTCTGTGGGAAGCCTGTCTCCACGGACATGGCCGACCGGTGCGCGCGACGGCGAAGCTCGACCCATGGACCCCAGCACCCTGATTCCCGACAGCGAACTCGCCGCCGCCGCCACCGAACTCGTCCGCGACACGACCGACGAGCTGATCTACCATCACTCCCGCCGCGTCCACCTCTTCGGCGCCCTCCAGGGCCGTGCCCGCGGCCTCGCCTTCGACCCCGAACTCCTCTACGTCGGCGCCATGTTCCACGACCTCGGCCTGGGCGAGGCCCACCGCGACAGCGGCCGCCGCTTCGAGGTCGACGGCGCCGAGGAGGCCGCCCGCTTCCTCCGCGCCCACGGAGTCCCCGAGGACGCCGTACGGCGCGTGTGGACCGCGATCGCGCTCCACACCACCCCCGGCGTACCGGAGTTCATGGAGCCCGAGGTCGCGCTCGTCACGGCGGGCGTCGAGTACGACGTCCTCGGTATCGGCCACGACGACCCGGCCGTCGTCACCCCCGAGGACCGGGCCGCGATCGTCGCCCTGCACCCGCGCCCCGACTTCAAGCGCCGCATCCTGCGGGCGTTCGCCGACGGCATCGCACCCAAGCCGGAGACCACCTTCGGCAACGTCAAGGCGGACGTCCTGCGGCACTACGTGCCGGGGTTCTCGCCCGGCGACTTCGTGGAGACCATCCGCGACTCCCCCTGGCGGGAATGAGACACTGACCCGGACCATCAGGGCGGCAGGACCCAGGAAGCCGGTGCGAATCCGGCGCGGTCCCGCCACTGTGACCGGCCCCTCCGCGAGGGGCCGGGAGCCAGGAACTGACCTGCCGCCTCTCACCACCGACTGGGGACGTGGAAATCCCCGGAGGAGGCTCGTTCCGTGCTGACCAGGCACCGCCGCACCCTGCTGCCCGCCGCCGCCCTCGTCCCGCTGCTCGCCGCCTGCGCGGCCCCCGCCGAACAGGCCGCCCCCTCGGGGAAGTCCGCCGCCGGATTCCCGTACACCGTCTCCAACTGCGGTGTGCAGACGACCTATCAGGCGCCGCCGAAGCGGGCCGTGACCATGAACCAGCACGTCACCGAGGTCATGCTCGCCCTCGGTCTGGAGAAGTCCCTGGTCGGCACCGCCTACCTCGACGACCGGATCCTGCCCGCGTACAAGAAGGCCTACGACGCGGTGCCGGTGCTCGCCAAGGAGTACCCCTCCAAGGAGGCCCTGCTCGCCGCCGACCCCGACTTCGTGTACGGGGGTTACGCCAGCGCCTTCGACGCCAAGGCCGGCCGCGGCCGCGACGACCTGAAGAAGTCCGGCATCGAGAGCCGCCTCAACATGGAGTACTGCCCCTCGGGCGCCTCCTCCCTCGCCGACCTCTACCGGGAGGTCGACGAGGTCGCCCGCACCTTCGGCGTCCCCGAGCGGGGCGCGGACTGGACCGCCGCGGCGAAGAAGACCGTCGCGGCGACCGAGCAGCGGCTCAAGGGCGTCGCCCCGGTCTCCGTCTTCGTCTACGACAGCGGCGACAAGACCGCGTTCACCGCGGGCGGCAAGGGCATCGGCAACGAGCTGATCACCCGGGCCGGCGGCCGCAACGTCTTCGCCGACCTGGACAAGACCTTCGGCGACGCGACCTGGGAGCAGGTCGTCGCCCGCAAGCCCGACGTGATCGTCATCTACGACTACGGCTCCACGACCGTGGAGCAGAAGAAGAAGCGCCTCCTGGACGACCCGGCCCTCAAGGACGTCCCGGCGATCAGGAACAAGCGCTTCGCGGTCATTCCCCTCTCGGACGCGGTCCTGGGCGTCCGCGTGCCGGCCGCCGTCGACAAGCTCTCCGCCCAGCTCCACCCGAACCGGTGACGGCGGTGACGGGACCGGCGGCGGCCACCGAGGCCGCCGCCGCCCGGAGCCGGAGCCGGAGCGGGGGAGGGGGCCGGAGCGGGGGAGGGGGCCGGGGCCGCCTGCCGTACGGGCTCGTCGTCGCGGGGCTCCTCGTGGCCCTCGCGGCCGCCGTCGTCGCCGGGGTCGCCCTCGGCTCCGTACGGATACCCGTGGGCCAGGTCGTCGAGATCCTCACCGGCCGCGCCGCCCCCTCCCCGTACCGCACGATCGTGCTCGACGTCCGGCTGCCGCGCGTACTGCTCGGCGCGGTCGTCGGCGCCGGACTCGCCGTCGTCGGCGCCGTCCTGCAGGCCCTGGTCCGCAACCGGCTCGCCGACCCCTTCCTGCTCGGGATCTCCTCCGGGGCGTCCAGTGGCGCCGTCCTCGTCCTGGTCCTCGGCATCGGCGGCGGGGTCACCACCACCGTCGCCATGCCCGCAGGGGCCTTCGCGGGCGCCCTGCTCGCCCTGGTCCTCGTCTACGGCCTGGCCCGGCGCGGCTCCACGATGACCGGCGCCCGGCTCGTCCTCGCGGGCGTCGCCGTCTCCTACATCCTGTCGGCGCTGACCACGCTGCTCCTCGTGCTCTCCGCCCGGCCGGAGCACTTCCAGGAGGCGATGTTCTGGTCCCTCGGCGGCCTCGGCAGCGCCCGCTGGGACACCCTCGCCGTCCCCTCGATCGTCGTCGCCCTCGGCACCGCGGTCCTGGTCGCCCTCGCCCGCCCGCTCGACCTGCTCCTCGTCGGCGAGGAGGGCGCGACCGTCCTCGGCCTGGACACCGCCCGCTTCCGGGCCGCCGTCTTCGTCCTCGCCTCACTGGTCACCGCCGTCATGGTCTCCGTCAGCGGAGCCGTCGGCTTCGTCGGCCTGATGGCCCCGCACGCCGCCCGGATGGCCGTCGGCGCCCCGCACCGGCGCCTCCTTCCGGTCGCCGCGCTCGGCGGCGCGCTCGCCCTGATCCTCGCCGACCTCGCCGCCCGGACCGTCGCCGCGCCCCAGGACATCCCGGTCGGCGTCCTCACCGCCCTCATCGGCGGCCCCCTCTTCCTCTGGCTCATGCGCCACCGCGCCGAAGGGAGCCCGGTATGACCTCCCGCCCCGCCCCCACCGAGCTACTGCTCCAGGGAGTCTCGTACGAGACACGGCTGTACGACGCCGACCTCATCGCCCGCCCCGGCGAGACCATCGGGCTCGTCGGCCCCAACGGCAGCGGCAAGTCCACCCTCGTGCGCTGCGTCTACGGCACCCTCACCCCCACCGCGGGCCGCGTCCTGCTCGACGGCGACGACCTCGCCGCCCTCGGGCCCAAGGCGCGCGCCCGCCGGATCGGAGTCGTCCCGCAGGACAGCTCCACCGAGTTCGAGCTGACCGTCCAGGAGCTGGTCGCCCTCGGCCGCTCCCCGCACAAACGCTTCTGGGAGGGCGACACGGCCGCCGACGGGGCGCGCGCCGAGGCCGCCCTCGCCCGGGTCGGGATCGCCGAGCTGGCCGACCGGCCCTACCCCACGCTCTCCGGCGGCGAACGCCAGCGCGCCCTCGTCGCCCGCGCCCTCGTCCAGGACCCCGCGCTGCTCGTCCTGGACGAGCCCACCAACCACCTCGACATCCGCTACCAGCTCGAAGTGCTCCGCCTCGTCCGCGACTTGGGCACCACCAACCTCCTCGCCCTCCACGACCTCAACCTCGCCGCCGCGTACTGCGACCGGCTGTACGTCCTTCAGCGCGGCCGGGTCGTCGCCGAGGGCCCGCCGGCCGAGGTACTCACCCCCACCCTCCTCGCCACCGTCTACGGTGTGGAAGCCGAGGTCATCGCGCATCCGAGGACCGGGACGCCGACCGTCGTCTATGTCCCGGTCGTCGACCCCGGTCCGCCAGTCGAGCGCGAAGCGTCCGCCATGTGAGATCACATTCCGGAACCCGGACCGGGAATCGATACGATGACCGCATGGTTTCCCACGACGTGAGCGAAGTGACGACGCCGGGCAGCGCGCTGCTCGTGGCGCGGCTGCACGTCGACCTGTGCCGTCTCGCCAGCGCGATGTGAGCGGGGGCGCTCACCGACCTGCGCCCCACGAAGAAGCACCACCCCGCGCGGGGGCCCACAGCCGCGCTCCTTTCACGCCACTTCCCGACTCCCGAAAACAGGAGCCCACGCCATGGCCATCGAGGTCCGCATCCCGACCATCCTCCGCACCTACACCGACGGCGAGAAGGCCGTCGAGGGCAGCGGTGCGACGCTCGCCGAGCTCTTCGCCGACCTGGAGACGCGCCACGCCGGGATCGAGGCCCGCATCGTGGACAAGGGCCAGCTGCGCCGCTTCGTCAACGTCTACCTCAACGACGAGGACGTCCGCTTCCTCGACGGCATCGACACCAAGCTGGCCGACGGCGACAGCGTCACGATCCTGCCGGCCGTGGCCGGCGGCATGGTCTGATCCACCATGCGCTACGACTCCCCGCTCGCGGCGGTCGGCAACACGCCCCTGGTCCGCCTGCCCCGGCTCTCCCCGTCGGACGACGTCCGCATCTGGGCCAAGCTGGAGGACCGCAACCCCACCGGCTCGGTCAAGGACCGCCCCGCGCTCCACATGATCGAGCAGGCCGAGAAGGACGGCCGGCTCACCCCCGGCTGCACCATCCTGGAGCCGACCAGCGGCAACACCGGGATCTCGCTGGCGATGGCGGCCAAGCTCAAGGGCTACCGCATCGTCTGCGTCATGCCGGAGAACACCAGCGAGGAGCGGCGCCAGCTGCTCACCATGTGGGGCGCCGAGATCATCGCGTCCCCCGCGGCGGGCGGGTCGAACACGGCGGTACGGGTCGCCAAGGAGATCGCGGCCGAGAACCCCACGTGGGTGATGCTCTACCAGTACGGCAACCCGGACAACGCGGGCGCGCACTACGCCACGACGGGCCCGGAGATCCTCACGGACCTCCCGTCCATCACCCACTTCGTGGCGGGCCTCGGCACCACCGGCACCCTGATGGGCGTCGGCCGCTACCTCCGCGAGCACAAGCCGGACGTCAAGATCGTCGCCGCCGAACCCCGGTACGACGACCTGGTCTACGGGCTGCGGAACCTGGACGAGGGCTTCGTCCCCGAGCTGTACGACGCCTCGGTCCTCACCACCCGTTTCTCCGTCGGCTCCGCCGACGCGGTCACCCGCACCCGGGACCTCCTCCAGCAGGAGGGCATCTTCGCGGGCGTCTCCACGGGCGCGGCGCTGCACGCGGCGATCGGCGTCGGGCAGAAGGCGCTCAAGGCCGGCGAGAGCGCGGACATCGTCTTCGTGGTGGCGGACGGCGGCTGGAAGTACCTGTCGACCGGCCTGTACACGGCGGCGACCACGGAAGAGGCCATCGAGACGGTCCAGGGCCAGCTCTGGGCGTAGTGGCCCGGCCTCTGCACCTGTCTCTCAGGTCGCCAGATGGCGGACCTGGTCCCACACGACCGGGTCCGCCGTCCCCACCTTGCGGCGGAACTCCCACACCGGGACCTCCCGCAGCTCATCGGTCTCCAGGAAGCTCGGCCGCCCCTGCGCGTCCCCCACGGACCCCGGCGGCAACGCGATGACCCCCGGCCGCTCGTCGTGGTACTTGCTGGTGATCTTGGCGACGAGCGCGGAGTCCCCGCGCAGCGCGAGCACCAGACACGGCCGGTCCTTCGAACCGGGCCCGTCCTCGTAGGGCACGTCCGCCCACCAGATCTCGCCCGCACGGGGGAGCCGCTCGGGCGCCTTCCCCGGAGCCCCGCCCGGAGCCCTGCCGGGCGTTTTCGGCCGTACGGGTGGACGCCCGGAGGGCCGCGCCGGCGGGCGCGTCCGGCCGCCGGGCCGCCGGTCCGCGCGCTTGCGGCCGTCCGCGAGCGCCACGACCAGCGCGATCACCACGACCGCGACGAGCGCCGGCCACCAGGACGTGTCCATACCCCAAGACGTTACCGGCCACCCGCACCCCGCGCGCTCCCGCCCCAGGTCCATCCGAACCGGTGACAGAGCCCGTGAGTTCGCCCACAACGGGCCGCCGCGGAGGAGCGACGAGCGGAGTCGCGCCTTACGCTCGACGCATCGCACGACCTCCCCCGCCGCTCTCCGCCCTCGGAGGTTCACGCTCCATGAAGCTCACCGTCGTCGGCTGCTCCGGGTCGTTCCCGTCCGCGGACTCGGCCTGTTCGAGCTACCTCGTAGAGGCCGACGGCTTCCGGCTGCTCCTCGACATGGGCAACGGCGCCCTGGGCGAGCTGCAGCGCCACATCGGTCTGTACGACCTCGACGCCATCTTCCTCAGCCATCTGCACGCCGACCACTGCATCGACATGTGCGGCTACTTCGTCGCGCGGTACTACCGCCACGAGGGCGGCCGCTGCGACGCGATCCCGGTCTATGCCCCGGAGGGCGCCGAGCAGCGCCTGACCACGGCGTACGCCGACACCCCCTCCGACAAGTCGATGAGCGAGGTCTTCGACTTCCGCACGCTGAAGTCGGGCTCCTTCGAGATCGGCCCGTTCTCCGTCCGTACGGAGAAGGTGTGCCACCCGGTGGAGGCGTACGGGATCAGGATCGAGCACGCCGGCCGTTCGCTGACGTACTCCGGCGACACGGGAGAGTGCGAGGCCCTGCACCAACTCGCGGAGGGTGTGGACCTCTTCCTCTGCGAGGCGTCCTTCACGCACGGCAAGGAGGACATCCCGGCCCTCCACCTCAACGGCCGGGAGGCGGGCGCGGAGGCGACCCGCTCCTCGGTGGGGCGCCTCGTGCTGACCCACATCCCGCCGTGGACGGACGGCCGGCAGAACCTGGCGGACGCGCGGGCGGTCTACGACGGACCGTCGGAGCTGGCGTACGCGGGCGCGGTGTACGAGATCTGAGTCTTCGCCGACGTACGGAAACGGCCGAAGCCCCGCCCTTCACGAAGAAGGGCGGGGCTTCGGTCTGTACGGCGTACGGCTGCGTACGGCTTACTTGGCCTCGGCCTTGAGCAGCTCGGCCAGCTCCTCGTCGGACTCGCGGCCCGGCGTCGGGAGGTTGAACTTGGTGATCGCGAAGCGGAAGACCACGTAGTAGACCGCCGCGAAGCAGAGGCCGACCAGGGCCAGGCCCCACGGGTTGCTCGCGATGCCCAGGTTCAGCAGGAAGTCGACCGCGCCGGCGGAGAAGCCGAAGCCGTCCTTCATGCCGAGCGCCCAGGTCAGCGCCATCGAGACACCGGTCAGGACCGCGTGGATCGCGTACAGCACCGGGGCGATGAACATGAACGTGAACTCGATCGGCTCGGTCACACCGGTGACGAAGGAGGTCAGCGCGAGGGAGAACATCATGCCGCCGACGACCTTGCGGCGCTCGGGACGGGCGCAGTGGACGATCGCGAGGCAGGCCGCCGGGAGGGCGAACATCATGATCGGGAAGAAGCCGGTCATGAACTGGCCCGCGGTCGGGTCGCCGGCCAGGAAGCGGGCGATGTCGCCGTGCTTGCCGTCGAACTCGCCGGCCTGGAACCAGGGGAAGGAGTTCAGCAGGTGGTGCATGCCGATCGGGATCAGCGCACGGTTGGCGACACCGAAGATGCCCGCGCCGACGGCGCCGGAGCCGACGAGCCACTCACTGAGGTTGTGCAGACCCGCACCGAGGACCGGCCAGATCAGACCGAAGACGATACCGACGACCAGGCCGGCGAAGGCGGACAGGATCGGGACCAGACGGCGGCCACCGAAGAAGCCGGCCCAGTCGGGCAGCTTGGTCCGGTAGAACTTCTGGTACAGCAGGGCGACGACGATGCCCATCACGACACCGCCGAGGACACCGGCGTTGACCGGCGCGTCGTTCATGACGATCTTGCCGTCGACGACCGAGGCGACCTGCGGCAGGTTCTTGTCGGTGAAGGTCGCGAGCACCTTCTGGAAGACCAGGTAGCCGGTGACCGCGGCCAGGGCGGTCGAGCCGTCCGACTTCTTGGCGAAGCCGATGGCGATGCCGACGCAGAACAGCAGCGCCATGTTGTCGAGGAGGGCGCCGCCGCCGGCGGCCATGTAGCCGGCGAGCTTGTTGATGAAGTCCGGGAAGGACTCCTTGCCGAGCATGTCTCCCTGGCCGAACCGGACCAGGAGCGCGGCGGCGGGCAGCACCGCGACCGGCAGCATGAGGCTGCGGCCGATGCGCTGCATGACAGCCATCGCGCCGGAGCCCTTCTTCTTGTCGGCCGCGGGAGCGGCGCTAGCCGTGGACACAACTTCCTCCAGTAGGCAAGGCGCCGCCAGAGGCTGGTGTCACGGGGGGACGGCGGCGTCTCGTGGAACGCGGTGGACTGGACCGCGTGGTCTACACCAATGAGTGGTGTAGACCAGTTGTAGCACGTGAGACTTAGATAAGGAACCTGCGAATTCTGTGTGGTTGAGGGGTAGCGGGGCGTGAACGACGAAAGGCCCCCGGACCATGAGGTCCGAGGGCCCTGAGGGGTGTCGGGAGGCGGGCCGAAAGCCCCTTTTCCTGGGTGTCCCTAGGCCTTGGTCACGTCCTGGTCCATCTGCTCCGCCAGCTCCTCCGGCTCGCGGCCAGGGGTCGGGAGGTTGAACTTGGTGATCGCGAACCGGAAGATCACGTAGTACACGACGGCGAAGCCCAGGCCGATCGGAATGATCAGCCAGGGTTTCGTGGCCAGGTTCCAGTTGATGACGTAGTCGATCAGGCCGGCCGAGAAGCTGAAGCCGTCCTTCACGCCGAGCGCCCATGTCACGGCCATCGACACGCCCGTGAGGACCGCGTGGATCGCGTACAGGACCGGGGCGATGAAGAGGAACGAGTACTCGATCGGCTCCGTGATCCCGGTGACGAAGGAGGTCAGGGCGACCGAGAGCATCAGGCCGCCGACCTCCTTGCGGCGGTTCGGCCGGGCGCAGTGGGTGATCGCCAGGGCCGCCGCCGGCAGGGCGAACATCATGATCGGGAAGAAGCCCGTCAGGAACTGACCGGCCTCCGGGTCGCCCGCGAGGAACATCGGGATGTCGCCGTGGACCGTGGTGCCGTCCGGTCTGGTGTAGGTGCCGAACTGGAACCAGATGGGCACGTTCAGGAACTGGTGCAGACCGATCACGAGCAGCGCGCGGTTGGCGACACCGAAGATGCCGGAACCCCAGGCGCCCAGGCCCACCAGCCAGTCGCTGAAGTTCTCCAGACCGTCGCCGATCGGCGGCCAGACCCACAGGCACAGGGACGCGAAGGCGATCGCGACGAAGGTCATGATGATCGGCACGAGGCGGCGGCCGTTGAAGAAGCCCAGCCAGTCCACCAGCCGCACCCGGTGGTAGCGCTGCCAGAACCAGGCCGCGAGCAGGCCGATGACGATGCCGCCGAAGACGCCCGGGTTCTGGTACGTGTACCCGCTGAAGGCCTGCTCGGGAGCCAGGCAGCCGCCGTTGATGTCCACCGTGCCCCGCGGGCAGTCCTCGGGGAACTGGCGCAGCACGTTGTAGTAGACGAGGAAGCCGACCGTCGCGGCGAGCGCCGTCGAACCGTCCGCCTTCTTCGCCAGGCCGATCGCCACACCGATGCAGAAGAGCAGCGGCAGACCCAGGTTGCCGTCGAGCAGCGCGCCACCGGCGCCCGCCATCACCTTGGCGACGTTGTCCCAGCCCAGGCCGTCGGCGCCGAAGACGTCCGGCTGGCCGAGACGGTTGAGGATGCCGGCCGCGGGGAGTACGGCGATGGGGAGCTGGAGGCTCCGCCCCATCTTCTGCAGCCCCTGGAAGAGGCCGCCCCACATCGACTTCTTCGGCGCGGCGGCCGCGCTGTCCGTACTCATCGGCGTCCTCCCTGACCCGGAACGAACCGGGCCCGAATCGCGTTGCACACTGGTGTAGACCAGTTGCGATAGGCTCCCGGAGCCCCCTCGGGGCAGGCTGCCGGTGATCGTCATCATTCGGCAGAACGAGGGCACTCGCTCGCGAAGTTGGGCCAACCGTGCGTTACCGTGACAAAGCGGACCGCCGGGTGCGCCGAGACTCACGTTCTTCGAACAGAACGGACAGGGAGAAAGACATGGCCAGCAAGGCTGAGAAGATCGTCGCCGGCCTCGGCGGCATCGACAACATCGAAGAGGTCGAGGGCTGCATCACCCGCCTCCGCACCGAGGTCGTCGACCCGAGCCTCGTCGACGAGGTCGCCCTCAAGGCCGCCGGCGCGCACGGCGTCGTCAAGATGGGCACCGCGATCCAGGTCGTCATCGGCACCGACGCCGACCCGATCGCCGCCGACATCGAAGACATGATGTGAGCCCCCACTGACGCACCCTCGCCACACCCGAAGGGGCCCGGTCCGACAGGGGACCGGGCCCTTTCGCATGGGCCACGGCGCGGGACCGGGCACGCACCCGGGTGCGGCCACAGCACGGACCGGGCGCCCGCCGGGAACGCCCACGACACGGACCGGGCCCCCTTCCCATGCGCCCACGACACGGACCGGGCGCCCACCGGGCGCGGCCACGGCGCGGCGACGCGGGCCCCTTCGCGTAGGCCCACGGCCCAGGACAGGGCGTCCGTCGCGCACCGCCCCCGACGCGGACCGGCGGCCCGGCCGCTACGGCTAGGCTCGTGACATGTCTCGTATCGACGGCCGTACCCCCGAACAGCTCCGCCCCGTCACCATCGAACGCGGATGGAGCAAGCACGCCGAGGGCTCCGTCCTCATCTCCTTCGGCGACACCAAGGTCTTCTGCACCGCCTCCGTCACCGAAGGCGTCCCGCGCTGGCGCAAGGGCAGCGGCGAGGGCTGGGTCACCGGCGAGTACTCGATGCTCCCGCGCGCCACCAACACCCGCGGCGACCGCGAGTCCGTCCGCGGCAAGATCGGCGGCCGCACCCACGAGATCTCCCGCCTCATCGGCCGCTCCCTGCGCGCGGTCATCGACTACAAGGCTCTCGGCGAGAACACCATCGTCCTCGACTGCGACGTCCTCCAGGCCGACGGCGGCACCCGCACCGCCGCCATCACCGGCGCGTACGTCGCCCTCGCCGACGCCGTCGCCTGGGCCCAGACCAAGAAGCTGGTCAAGGCCGGCCGCAAGCCCCTCACCGGCACCGTCGCCGCCGTCTCCGTCGGCATCGTCGACGGCACCCCCCTCCTCGACCTCTGCTACGAGGAGGACGTCCGCGCCGACACCGACATGAACGTCGTCTGCACCGGCGACGGCCGCTTCGTCGAGGTCCAGGGCACCGCCGAGGCCGAGCCCTTCGACCGCAAGGAGCTCAACGCCCTCCTCGACCTCGCCTCCGGCGGCTGCGCCGAACTCGCCGAGATCCAGCGCCGGGCGCTCGACGGAACCCTGTAGGACTCGACCGCGTCTGGCTGGGTACGGACGTACGGCGGATACCGTGCGTCCGTACATTCGTACCCACTGGGGAGGACCCGTAGTGAAGCGCCGTCTCGCAATAGCCGTGGCGTCGGCAGCCGTACTCGCCGGCACCACCCTCGTCGGCTGCGGAGCACTCGACAAGGCCATGGACTGCGTCGCGACCGCCGACGCGATCGCCACCAGCGTCGACAAGCTCTCGCAGGCCGTCTCCAACGCCTCCAACGACCCGACACAGCTCAACGAGGCCCTGAACGAGATCTCCACCGAACTCGGCAACCTCAAGGACACGACGGACAACGCCGACCTGTCCAAGGCCGTGGACGACCTCACCAAGGGCGTCGAAACGGTGAAGACCGCCGTGAACAACGGCGACACCACCCCGGACATCAAGCCGATCACCGACGCGGCCACCGAGATCGGCAAGGTCTGCACCCCGGGATAATCGGGGGCATGACCCGTCTGATCCTCGCCACCCGCAACGCCGGGAAGATCACCGAACTCCACGCCATCCTCGCCGACGCGGGTCTGAACCACGACCTCGTCGGCGCGGACGCGTACCCGGAGATCCCCGACGTCAAGGAAACCGGCGTCACCTTCGCCGAGAACGCCCTCCTCAAGGCCCACGCGCTCGCCCAGGCCACGGGCCTGCCGGCCGTCGCCGACGACTCCGGCCTCTGCGTCGACGTCCTCAACGGCGCCCCCGGCATCTTCTCGGCCCGCTGGGCCGGCACCCACGGCGACGACCGCGCCAACCTGGAGCTGCTCCTGGCCCAGATCGCCGACATCGCCGACCCCCACCGCGGCGCCCACTTCGCCTGCGCGGCGGCACTCGCCCTCCCGGACGGCCGCGAGCGCGTGGTCGAGGGCCGGATGAGCGGCGTCCTCCGCCACACCCCGATCGGCACGAACGGCTTCGGCTACGACCCGATCCTCCAGCCGGAGGGCTACGAGGTGACGTGCGCGCAGCTGACTCCGGAGCAGAAGAACGCGATCAGCCACCGAGGCAAGGCCTTCAGGGAACTCGTACCGGTGGTGCGGGAGCTGCTGGGCTGACAGCGAGAGGGGCCACCCATACCTGGGCGGCCCCTCTGTCCGCGTGCGGCCGGTGGGACTCGAACCCACACGGGATTTCTCCCACGGCGTTCTAAGCGCCGCTTGGCTGCCAGTTACAACACGGCCGCGTGTACGGCCATCGTAGCGGTCACCGTCCGTTCGCTTGAGAGGTACGTCGCCGTCCTCCTCGGCACCAGGTGTCGGTGATCGCGTGGCAGTTGGGGCAGAGCAGGCGAAGGTTCTCCGCTCGGTCGTCGCTCCAGTCGCCGTTGATGTGGTCGATCTCCAGGGTCATGGGCCTGCCGCCCCACTCGGGGCCGGTGCCGCATTCGGCGCACTCCTCGGGTACGCCGATCTCGCGGAGGGCGCGGCGCAGAATCACTGTCCTGGTTCGGCGACGGCCGTCGTGCTGCACCAGCACGTCTGCGGCTCGGCGCATGGGAGTCGTGCCAGGTCTGCCTTGCTGATGCCTCTGGCCCAGGAAGTGCGCTGTGGACAGCCGGTCCTTCGTGATCCATGTCTTCAGCAACTCCCTCTGGCTTGAGCTCTCCGGACGGCCGAGGCGGCGCAGTGTTCCTGCCACCGAAATGGAGGCGCCTACGGCTTCGGCGAGGTCTGCCGTAGACGGCCGCGGTCCACCCCTTCGGTAGCTGCGCCTGTGGAAATGTGAGACGTCAATGCCGTAGTGCTCGAACCGACGCCAGAGGTATTGGCGCAGGCGCCCGTATGGTTGGACACCGAAGAAGGCGATGACCTCTTCGATGGTCCGGCACTGCTGGGCAGCCTCGATCAGTCGTTCCCTCGTGTAGTGCACCCTCTCGCTCACCCGCGGCGCCCCTTCCCACGTCCCCGGTAGGTGTCCGTCGTCGAGTGGCAGTTGGGGCAGAGGAATCGCAGGTTCTCGATCCGGTTGTCGCGCCAGTTGCCGTCGATGTGATCGACCTCAAGGGGGAGTGCGTGTCCTCGCCAGGTCGCATCGCAGCCACAGAGGGCGCAGCTCTCCGTCACGCCCAGTTCTGCCATCGCACGCCGAAGGCGATCGCTCGGGATCCGCCGTGCCTGGCTCGGAATCTGCTCCACGAGCAGGGCAACCGGCGACCGACGCCGCCTCTCGCCCGCCCTCGACGGCGGTCGGAAGTGCGAGGTGTCGATGCCGTACGCGCTGATGCGGCGGCTGATGTTCGTGTGGTGGCCGCCGACGACCTCGACCCCGAGGCGCCGCAGGACCTCGCACACGCTCGTCGACGCCGCCACCACTGGCTCAAGAATGTCCCGCGTCCACTTCGCCCCCTCCCGCTCGAAGTGCGACGTGTCCACCCCCAGCTTCCTCATCCGATCCCGCACGTACCTCCGCGTCCCGCTCCTCGGGTCCACCCCCAACCGCTCCAGCGCCTCCGACAGCGTCCTCGACGTGCTCGCCGCCTCCGCGAGCCGTTCCCTCGTGTACGGACTTTCCGGCATCCCGCTTCCCCTCCGCCCCGGCCACCTGTTCGTGGTCTCGTACGGAGTAACGAGACGAATATCGGACGGTCACGTCATCGGGTGTCCGGAATGCGGAACGGGCCGCACCCCTTCGGAAGTGGTGCGGCCCGTGGCCGGTGGCGTAGTCGGGTCAGATGCCCAGGTCCTTGATGATCTTCGCGACGTGGCCGGTCGCCTTCACGTTGTAGAGGGCGCGTTCGACCTTGCCGTCCTCGTCGACGACGATCGTCGAGCGGATCACGCCCGTCACCACCTTGCCGTACAGCTTCTTCTCGCCGAACGCGCCGTACGCCTCCAGGACCGACTTCTCCGGGTCGCCGACCAGCGTGACCTTCAGGTGCTCCTTCTCGCGGAACTTCGCGAGCTTCTCCGGCTTGTCCGGCGACACGCCGATCACGTCGTAGCCCGCGCCCGCCAGCAGGTCCAGGTTGTCGGTGAAGTCGCAGGCCTGCTTCGTGCAGCCGGGGGTGAGGGCCGCGGGGTAGAAGTACACGATGACCTTGCGGCCCTTGTGGTCCGCGAGCGAGATCTCGTTGCCGTCGGCGTCGGGCAGGGTGAAGGCGGGGGCGGTGTCGCCGGGCTGAAGTCGCTCGCTCATGGCTCTCCTCGGTGATGGTCCGGGCGTACACGCCCGAGCCTAATGGGGGCCTGAGACAGACCACGGACCGAGAAACTGAGAGACTGTCCGTCAAGGACCGATTACGACTACGGAGGCAGCGCGGTGTCGGACGCCAGGACCCCTGCGCAGATCGAGGCGGACATCGTCCGCCGGCGCGACCAGCTTGCCGAGACTCTCGACGAGATCGGCATTCGGATGCATCCGAAGACGATCGTCGGGGACGCCAAGGCGCGGGTCGCCTCGACGGTCGACCACACCGCCGGCCGGGCGTTCGCCGCCGTGAACCGGACCGTCTCCGACGTGAAGGCCCGCTTCACGAACGAGGACGGCGCGCCGCGCCTGGAGCGGGTGGTGCCGGTGGCGATCGTCGCCGTCGCCCTCGTCGGGCTGCTCGCTCTCTCCTCCCGCAAGCGCGGGGCATGACGCGACGCGTGACGCGACGGATGTCGCGACGCATGGCCACTCCCGCGTACGGGCGACACGCCCGGGCAGGTAGGTTCGGAGCGTGAGCGAGAACACCGACGACAAGCTGCCCATCCGGATGCTGCACGACCGTGTCCTGGTCCGGACCGACAACCCCGAGGGCGAGCGGCGCTCGGGCGGGGGCATCCTGATCCCCGCGACCGCCGCCGTCGGGCGCCGGTTGGCCTGGGCCGAGGTCGTCGCGGTCGGCCAGAACGTCCGCACGGTCGAGACCGGTGACCGGGTGCTGTACGACCCCGAGGACCGCGCCGAGGTCGAGGTGCGGGGCACCGCGTACGTACTGATGCGGGAGCGCGATCTGCACGCGGTGGCCGCGGACCGGTTCGAGGGGTCCAAGGACACCACGGGGCTGTACCTCTAGTACGTCCGGGACTGACTGTGGGAGAGGCCTGGTGACCGGTGTCACCAGGCCTTTTGCCTGCTCTTTGCTACTCTGGTGACACCCGACGAGACGCGCCGTACCGGGCTCATGCAAAGACGACGCACCCCTGTTGATCCGTCTCGCGGAGGTTCGTCGTCATGGCCTGGGTTCTTCTCATCGTCGCCGGTCTGCTCGAAGTCGGCTGGTCCATCGGCATGAAGTACACGGACGGTTTCACCCGTCTCTGGCCGAGCGTCTTCACCGGCGCCGGGATCGTCGCCTCGATGGTGCTGCTCTCGCACGCCGCCAAGACCCTGCCGATCGGTACCGCCTACGGCGTCTGGGTCGGCATCGGCGCGGCCGGTGCGGCGGTGCTCGGCATGGTGGTGCTCGGTGAGCCGGCGACCGCCGCCCGGATCTTCTTCGTCTGTCTGCTGCTGGTGGCCGTGGTCGGTCTGAAGGCGACCTCGGGTCACTGACGCGGCTGCGGAACCGGCTGCGGTAGAGGCTGCTGCGGAGCCGGCTGCGGTACTACCGGCTGCATGGCGTCCTCGCCCGGGCGGCGCGGGCGTTCCGGGCCGGCCTGGGCGGTGTCCCCTTGCGTGGAGTCCTCCTGGACGGCCCCTGCGTCCGGATCCGCCTCTTGCCCCCCGCGCGTCTCCTCGTCCCCCTCGGCCGGCAGCTCCTGCTGGGGGGGTTCGAAGGGGTCGAGCCACGCCTCCGCGCCCGCGCCCGGCTGGAGATCGAAGTCTCGGGGTTCGGTGCCCGCGAGGGCGTCCCGGGTGAACTGGGCCCAGATCTCCGCCGGCGGCCCGCCCCCGTTGATCCGGGGCAGCCCGAGCGCCCCGTACAGCGGTTTCTGCTCGCCCGTCTCCGGGTCCTGGCCCATCATCGTGACGACCGTGGCGAGTTCCGGGGTGTATCCCGCGAACCAGGCGGCCTTGTCGTCCTCGGCCGTGCCCGTCTTGCCGGCCGCGGGCCGTCCGGCTGCCAGGGCCGCCGTTCCCGTACCGCTCTCGACGACGCTCCGCAGCACGGCCGTCGTGCCGTCGGCGGCCTCCCTGCTCACGGCCTGCCGGCTCTCGGAGGCCGGCAGGTCGATCACCTCGCCGTCCTTGGTGACCTGTTCGACGAGGGTGTACGTGCCGTGGCGGCCGTGGTTGGCGAGGGTGGCGTACGCCTCGGCCATGTCGAGGACGCTCGCGGTGGCCGGGCCGAGGGCGATGGAGGGGGAGGAGTTGAGGTCGGGGGTGCGCGCGGGGAGGCCGAGCGCGACGGCGGTCTCCTTGACCCTGGCGGGCCCGACGTCCACGGCCATCTGCGCGTACACCGCGTTGACCGAACTGTCGGTGGCGGTCCGGACGGTGATGTCGCCGTAGGAGGCGTCGTCCTCGTTGGCGGGGGCGTAGAAGGCGCCGGTCCAGCCCTGGACGGGGCGCTTGTCGGTGCCGTCGTAGTAGGTGTTCGGGGTGATCGGCTCGCCGTGCTGGGTGAGCGAGGCGTGCTGGAGGGCGGCGGTGAGCACGAAGGGCTTGAAGGTGGAGCCGACCTGGTAGTCGCGGCGGGTGGCGTTGTTGACGTACTGCTTGGTGTAGTCGATGCCGCCGTAGAGGGCGAGGACGCGGCCGCTCGCGGGGTCGATGGCCGCGCCGCCGACCCGTACGTAGCGGTCGGTGGGGTTCTGCGCGGGGTCGAGCCGGGACATCACCTGCTCGTCGACGGCGGCGACGAAGGCGTCCTGCTTCTCCTTCTCCAGGGTGGTGGTGATGCGGAAGCCGCCGCCGGCGAGGGTCTTCTCGTCGATGACGCCGGTGTCGGTGAGGTAGTCCTCGACCGCCTGGACGAGGTAGCCGCGCTGGCCGGAGAGGCCGGTGGCGGGGCGGGCGGTCTGCGGGGTCGGGAAGGTGGCGGCGGCGCGGCCGGCGGGGGAGAGCCACCGCTCCTTGACCATGCCGTCCAGGACGTAGTGCCAGCGGGCGAGGGCCTTGGCCCGGTTCTCGGGGTGGGTCGCCACGTCGTAGGCGTTGGGCGCCTTGAGGAGGGAGGCGAGGTACGCGCCTTCGGCGGTGTCGAGGTCGGTGGCGTCCTTGCCGTAGTAGGCGCGGGCCGCGGCCTGGATGCCGTAGGCGTTGCGGCCGAAGTAGCTGGTGTTCAGATAGCCCTCGAAGATCTGGTCCTTGCTCTTCTCGCGGTTGAGTTTGATCGCGATGAAGAACTCCTTCACCTTGCGGGTGACGGTCTGTTCCTGGCCCAGGTAGTAGTTCTTGACGTACTGCTGGGTGAGGGTGGAGCCGGACTGGCGGCCCTTGCCGGTGAGGGTGTTCCAGGCGGCGCGGACCATGGCCTTGGGGTCGACGGCGCGCGCGGAGCGGAAGTCGCGGTCCTCGGCGGCGAGTACGGCGTGCCGGACGGTGAGGGGGACCTGTGCGAGGCGGACGTTCTCGCGGTTGACCTCGCCGTCGCGGGCGAGGGGGGTGCCGTCCCGGTAGAGGTACACGTTGGACTGGGCGGTCGCAGCGGCGTTGGCGGGCGGGATCTCGACGAGCAGGTAGCCGGCGGCGAAGGCGCCGGCGCCGAGCAGGACGGCGAGGAGGAAGGTGCCGGTGACGGCTCGCAGGAAGCGCACGGGACGGGAGCGCTTCCTGCGGCTGCGTTTCGGGGGGTCGGTGGGTGGGGTGGGGACGGTGGGGTCCCTGGGCGCCCAGCCGGGCCGGTGGGGACGATCTGGCTGGTCGTCGCTCATGTCTGGAGCTCCCGTGCCGGATGAAGGAGGGATGGCCTCCCCATAGTGCACGTTTCATGCCAAAACCTACGTAATCCTACGTATGACGACTCGAAAAGTACGCGCGGTGGCGGAAGGCACCCCGCTAGGGTTGTGCGCTTTGGTGTGGTTCGGCGATCGACGGAGGGACGGGGGCCATGCTGCGGCTGTACGCGACGGTGGCCGCGGGTGGGTTCCGGCGCCATGCGACGTACCGGATGGCCACGGCGGCGGGGGTGTTCACCAACACCGTCTTCGGCCTGGTCCTGTCGTACACGTACATCGCTCTCTGGAACGAGCGGCCCCAGCTGGGTGGCTACGACATGGCGGACGCGCTCGCCTATGTGTGGATCGGCCAGGGGCTGATCGCGGTCTGCGGACTGATGGGGGGCGGGTTCGAGGAGGAGCTGATCGAGCGGATCCGTACGGGTGACATCGCCGTCGACCTCTACCGTCCGGCGGACCTCCAGGCCTGGTGGTTCTCGGCCAACGCGGGCCGGTCCGCGTACCAGTTCCTCGCGCGTGGGGTGGTGCCGATGGTGGTCGGTGCGCTCGTCTTCGACTTCCGGCTGCCGACACGGCCGGCGACCTGGCTCGCCTTCGTGGTGGCCGTCGCGCTGGGCACGGTGGTCAGCTTCGCGATCTGGTACCTGGTCGCGATGTCGGCCTTCTGGCTGATGGACGGTCAGGGGGTGGTGCAGGTCGCGTGGCTGGGCGGGCTCTTCTTCTCGGGGATGCTGCTGCCCCTGAACGTCTTCCCGGGCGCGCTGGGGGAGGTGGCGCGGGTGCTGCCGTGGGCCTCGATGCTGCAGATCCCGGCGGACGTGTACCTGGAGAAGCACCAGGGGTGGGGGCTCGCCGGGGCGTACGCCTTCCAGCTGGCCTGGGCGACGGTGCTGCTGACGGCGGGCCGGCTGGCGCAGTCGCTCGCGACGCGGAAGGTGGTGGTGCAGGGTGGCTGACGCGTGGCGGCGGGACGCGGGACGGCCCGCGCGGCGGGACCCAGGAAGGCCCGCGTGGCCGGACTCATGGCGGGACGCGTGGCGTACGTACCGGATGGTCGCGGGGATGTGGATCCGTTCGACGATGACGTACCGCACCTCCTTCGCGCTGACCCTCGTCTCCTCCTTCACGGTCACGTTCTTCGACTTCGTAGTCATCCTGCTGATGTTCGGTCAGGTGCAGGGCCTCGGCGGATTCTCCTTCGCCGAGGTCGCGTTCCTGTACGGGACGACCAGCACGTCCTTCGGCATCGCGGACCTCACGATGGGCTCGCTGCAGCGGATGGGCAGACGGGTGCGGGACGGCTCGCTGGACCTGTTCCTGCTGCGTCCGGCGCCGGTGCTCGCGCAGGTGGCGGCGGACAAGTTCGCGCTCCGGCGGCTGGGCAGGGTGGCGCAGGGCGTCTTCGTCCTCGTCTGGGCCCTGTGCATCGTCGACGTGGAGTGGACGGCGGCGAAGGTGCTGCTGCTGCCGGTGACGGTGGTGAGCGGCGCGGTGATCTTCATGGCGGTGATGGTGGCGGGCGCGTCGGTGCTGTTCTGGGCGCAGGACGCGGCGGAGGTGACGAGCTCGTTCACGTACGGCGGGAACACGCTGCTCCAGTACCCGCCGTCGATCTTCGCGCAGGAGCTGGTGCGGGGTGTCGTGTACGTCGTACCGCTGGCGTTCGTGAACTGGCTGCCGGCGCTCCACATGCTGGGGCGGGAGGCGCCCGCGGGGGTGCCGGGGTGGCTGGCGTACGGGTCGCCGCTGGTGGCGCTGGGGTGCGTCGGTCTCGCGGGTCTCGCGTGGCGGGCGGGCCTGAGGGCGTACCGAAGCACGGGTAGCTGAAGGCGGAGGATGGAGTCGGGGCGATGACGTTCATCGACGTACAGAGTGTGGAGAAGGTCTTCTCGGTACGCCGGAAGACGGGACTGCTGCGCCGGGAGAGGCACGAGGTGCGGGCGGTCGACGGGATCAGCTTCGGCGTGGCGCGCGGCGAGATGGTCGGCTACATCGGCCCGAACGGCGCGGGGAAGTCGACGACGATCAAGATGCTGACGGGCATCCTCACGCCGAGCGGCGGCAGGCTGCGCGTCGCGGGGATCGACCCGTCCCGGGAGCGTACGCGGCTCGCGCAGCGGATCGGGGTGGTGTTCGGGCAGCGGACGACGCTCTGGTGGGACCTGCCGCTGAAGGACTCGTACCGTCTCGCCCACCGGATGTACCGCATCCCGGACGACCGTTTCGCGGAGAACCTGGCGCGCTGCGTCGACCTCCTGGACCTGGGCGAGCTCCTGGACGTCCCGGTCCGGCAGCTGTCGCTCGGCCAGCGGATGCGCGGCGACATCGCGGCGGCGCTGCTGCACGACCCGGAGGTGCTGTACCTGGACGAGCCGACGATCGGCCTCGACGTGGTGTCGAAGGCGCGGGTGCGGGAGTTCCTGCGCGAGCTGAACGCGGAGCGGGGCACGACGGTCCTGCTGACGACCCACGACCTGACGGACATCGAGCAGCTGTGCCGCCGGGTGATGGTGATCGACCACGGCCGTCTGATGTACGACGGGGAGCTGGCGGGGCTGCACGAGGTGGGGGGCAGCGAGCGGCAACTGGTGGTGGACCTGGAGCGGGAACTGCCGCCGATCGAGGTGAGCGGGACCCGGTTCGTCCGGCGGGAGGGCCCGAGGCAGTGGTTGGCGTTCCCGGCGACGTCCTCGGCGGCCCCGCTGGTGGCGGCGGTGGCGGAGCGGTACCCGCTGGTGGACCTGTCGGTGCGGGAGCCGGACATCGAGGCGGTGATCGCGAAGATGTATGGGGAAAGCTCGGAAGAATCCGGTCTCCGGGAACTCGGGGTGCGTCCGGAAAGTCGTTGATGTAGGGAGGTGGGGTGATGAGCGAGACGGAGAGCGAACTGGCTCCTGCGGGGGAGGCGCGACGCCGGCCCCCGCTGGTGGCGTTCTCGTACACGGCGGCGGACGCGGAGCGCCACCGCGGGGTGCGCCGGATGAAGACGGTGGCGACGACCCTGCTGGTGGCGGTCGCGGTCGTCTACGCCCTGGCGACCTGGGCGGAGCACGCGGGCTGGGGGGCGTGGACCGGCTATGTGGCGGCCGCGGCGGAGGCCGGCATGGTGGGCGCGCTGGCGGACTGGTTCGCGGTGACGGCGCTGTTCCGGCGGCCCCTCGGGCTGCCGATCCCGCACACGGCGATCATCCCGACGAAGAAGGACCAGCTGGGCGCGACGCTCGGCTCGTTCGTGGGCGAGAACTTCCTCTCTCCGGACGTCGTACGGGGCAGACTTGCCGGGCTCGGCATCGCGGGCCGTCTCGGCGGCTGGCTGGCGGACCCGGACCACGCGGACCGGGTGACCCGCGAACTCGCCACGGCACTCCGGGGCGCCCTCACGGTCCTGCGGGACTCCGACGTCCAGGCGGTGGTCGGCGAGGCGATCACGCGGCGGGCGGAGGCGGCGGAGATCGCGCCGGGGATCGGCAAGACCCTGGAGAAGATCGTCGCGGACGGGGCGCACCGCAGGGCCGTGGACCTGATCTGCGCGCGGGCGCACGACTGGCTGGTCTTCCACGCGGACTCGGTGATGGACGCGGTCCAGGGCGGCGCCCCGGGCTGGACGCCGCGCTTCGTGGACCGGAAGGTGGGCGAGCGGGTCTACAAGGAGCTGCTGCGCTTCGTCACGGAGATGCGGGACATGCCCGCGCACCCGGCGCGTGACGCCATCGACCGCTTCCTGACGGACTTCGCGGCGGACCTCCAGGGCGACACGGAGACGCGGGCGCGCGTGGAGCGCCTCAAGGCGGACCTGCTGGCCCGCCCGGAGGTCCAGGACATCATCGCCTCGGCGTGGGCGTCGGTACGCGGCATGATCATCGCGGCGGCGGAGGACGACCGCAGCCAGCTCCGCCTGCGCGCGCGGGCGTCCCTGATGTCCCTGGGCGGCCGCCTGGTGACCGACGGCCGCCTCCAGGCGAAGGTGGAGGGCTGGGTCGAGGACGCGGCGGCGTACGTGGTCACGACGTACCGGGACGAGATCACGTCCCTCATCAGCGACACGGTCGCGGGCTGGGACGCGACCCAGACCTCGAAGAAGATCGAGGCCAACATCGGCCGAGACCTCCAGTTCATCCGCATCAACGGCACGGTGGTGGGCGCCTTGGCGGGCCTGCTGATCTACACGGTGAGCAGAGCGGTGGGGGCGTAGGGACTCGGGCGGGGCGGCTGGCGGGGCCGGGGGACTGGGCGGGCCGGCCCCGGCCGGATTGGGCGGGGCCGGATCCGGGTCTCGGGGACTGGGCGCTGGTCAGAGGGTGAGCTGTGGACTGGGCGCTGGGCGGGGGTAGGGAGCCCGCCCAGCGCCACCCATGGGGAGGGGCACCGTCCTATACGGACGGAACCCCGCCCCCGTTCAGCCTTCGGTGCCCCGAGTGACAACTCACGATTCCCGCGGCCACATCGCCGCCCCCGTTCAGCCCTTCGCGACCCGAGTGACGACCCACGAGGTGCCGGCCACGACCCCGGCCACCCCGAACACCGCCGGCCAGGCACCCACCTTCTTGGCCAACGGATGCGACCCGGCGAACGCGGCCACGTACACCCCGGTGAGCGCGGCAGCCGCCTTCCCCCCGGCCACCTGCTGCCACTCCCGAGCCGAGACCGCCCCGGCCGCCGCCAGCACGACACCCCCGAGCGGCCGCTTCTTGGTCCACCGGGCAACGGCGTAGCCGCCGACGAGGCCTGCGGCGGCTATAGCGGGGGAGGGGATGCTGGGCATGAGGGGGCCTTTCGTGAGGGCTGGGTCTGACATCGAGCGTAACGGGCGGCTGTCCTTTCTGGTCGCCAGCATTTCTCGGTCGGTCAAGCTCTGACCGTGCGGCTAGAACCGCCATTCAGAGCGCTGCCCCGCGACCGAAAGTCGCCGCTCGAACTAGGCCCATCCACCTGTTGACGCTGGCAGGGGGAAGCCGTACTCGTTCCTGGCGGCCCTGTCCAGAACCTGGACGAGAGGGTTCCGGGCAAGACCTACTCTCTATCTTCCTATCTGACGTATAAACATGTGACGGGTCGTCGCTTCTGTTGAGCAGGCCCGCCCCCTGTACGTGCAAGGAGTCGCGAACGCATGTCCTCTTCTGCTCACCTCCGCACCAGTTGGAAGTACGACGTGCCAACGAGCGGCAGCGTGAACCTGCCGCCAGATGCCGGGTATGCGAAGGCACTGACGAACCAGGGCTACGGCTTCGAAGCGGCGGTAGCCGACCTCATCGACAACTCGATTGATGCAGGCGCCGACTCCGTCGTTGTGCACTTCCTCCGCGACGCTGACCGCATCGCTTCGCTCCTTGTCCTGGACAACGGCCGGGGCATGGACTCCACGGACCTTGACCATGCCATGACTGTCGGGCGGCGCCGTGAGTACGGTGGGCGAGCCCTCGGCATGTACGGCACGGGGCTCAAGGCAGGCTCGCTGTCGCATGCCAGGTCTCTCACGGTGATCAGCCGCACGAAGCGCAGCGCCCCGGCAGGCCGGAAGCTCACGGCCGAGGGCATCGAGGACGGCTTCAGGTGCGACACCGTTGACCCGGCCTTCGCTCAGCAGCAGATCGACGTCTACAACGGGCTCATTGAGTGGCACGGCACGATTGTGCGGTGGGACCGGGTTCGCGCCTTCGAGACCGTCTCCGCGGGGCAGAGCGAGCAGTTTCTTTCCAAGGCGATATCCCGGCTTGAAACGCACCTGGGTCTCTACCTCCATCGCTTCCTCACACGTGGACTCAAGCTCGACATTGCCGTGTGGGATGTGTCTACCGGAGAAGAGACAGATCACATCAGCGTTGATCCGCTGGATCCCTTTGGTTACAAGGTGCCTGGCAAGGCCGGCTATCCGAAGACGCTGCAGGCGCCGGTGGAGGGCATTGGCTTTGTCAATCTCGACGTACACATCTGGCCTGCCAAGTCCAACGCGGCGGGCTTCCGGCAGGTCGGGGGAACTCATGAGCGGCAAGGCTTCTACTTCTACCGTAACGACCGCCTCGTGCAGGCAGGAGGCTGGAACAACCTTCGTGCACCGGAAGCACACTTGGCGCTGGCTCGTGTAGCGGTCGACCTGCCTGACGGAGCGGGAGGGGTGTTCAGCCTCACTGTCAAGAAGGACGGAGTGGAAGTGACCCCGGCCTTCACCAACGGCGTCGATGAGGCCGTTGACCCCGATGGCGTGGGCGGGACCTGTCCCCGAGTGGTGGACACCTCTGAGCCCGGTCCCGGTAGGGGCCGGGTAGGAGGCATCTTTTATGGTGATGAAGGTCTACTCGCCCG
>NZ_JBEZNQ010000077.1:0-35598 GCF_040653315.1 Streptomyces sp. NPDC047981
GGGAACTGGCACGTGCGGCGATCCGGTTACTGACACAGGGCGCGCCCACCACCCAGGAGGGGGCCGAGCGGCGGGCGAAGCCCCCGCCGCCCCCGCTCCCTCCGGTGACATGGCCCAAGGCGCCGCCCAGGTGCGGAACATGTGGCCGTCGATCCTCGACGCCGTCAAGAACCGGCGCCGTTTCACGTGGATCCTGCTGAGTCAGAACGCCCAGGTCGCCGGGTTCGACGGCACCACCCTCCAGCTCGGCTTCCTCAACGCGGGCGCGAGGGACAACTTCGCCAGCTCCGGCAGCGAGGACGTCCTGCGCCAGGTCCTGGCCGACCAGTTCAACGTGCAGTGGAAGATCGAGGCGATCATCGACCCCTCGGGCGGTGCCAACCCGCCGCCCGCCGCGACCGGCTTCGGCGGCGGCCGCCCTGCCGCTTCCGCTCCGTTCTCCGCGCCGGCTCCCGCCGCGCCCCCGCAGCAGCAGTGGGCCCCCGCCCAGCAGCCCTCCCAGGCTTCGCCCGCCGCCCCGCCCGCCCGGCAGGCGCCCGTACCGCAGCCGCAGGCCGCCCCCGCTCCCGCGCCCGTCGCGCCCGAGGACGACGTGCCGGAGGAGGACGACCCGGACCTGGTGGACTCGGCGCTCTCCGGTCACGATCTGATCGTTCGCGAGCTCGGGGCGACGGTTGTGGAGGAATACACGAACGAGTAGGGGCGTCTCGCTCGGTGGCCCGCACAAGGGGCATCCGGCCACGCGGGCTACCCTGGCTGGCGTGAAGGTCCTCGTCATCGGCGGCGGCGCCCGCGAACACGCCCTGTGCCGCTCTCTCTCCCTCGATCCCGACGTCACCGCTCTGCACTGCGCGCCCGGCAACGCCGGAATCGCGGAGGTCGCCGAGCTGCACCCCGTCGACCAGCTGGACGGCGCGGCCGTCGCACGGCTGGCCGCCGACCTCCAGGCGGACCTGGTCGTCGTCGGCCCGGAGGCCCCGCTCGTCGCGGGTGTCGCCGACGCCGTCCGCGCCGCGGGCATCCCCTGCTTCGGCCCGTCCGAGGAGGCGGCGCAGCTGGAGGGCTCCAAGGCGTTCGCCAAGGACGTCATGGCCGGGGCCGGCGTCCCGACCGCCCGTAGCTACGTCTGCACCACCGCCGAGGAGATCGACGAGGCGCTCGACGCCTTCGGCGCTCCCTACGTCGTCAAGGACGACGGTCTCGCGGCCGGCAAGGGCGTCGTCGTCACCGGCGACCTCGCCGAGGCCAGGGCCCACGCGCTGGCCTGCGTGTCACAGCGTCGCGGAGCGACTCGTTCCGGGGCGGTGGCGGGCGACGGGCGGGCCGTCATCGAGGAGTACCTCGACGGCCCCGAGGTCTCCCTCTTCGCGATCACCGACGGCGTCACCGTCCTGCCCCTCCAGCCCGCGCAGGACTTCAAGCGCGCGCTCGACGGCGACGAGGGCCCGAACACCGGCGGCATGGGTGCCTACTCCCCGCTGCCCTGGGCCGACCCCAAGCTGGTCGACGAGGTCATGGACACCGTCCTCCAGCCGACCGTCGACGAGCTGCGCCGCCGGGGCACCCCCTTCCAGGGCCTGCTGTACGCGGGCCTGGCGATCACCAGCCGTGGCGTGCGGGTCATCGAGTTCAACGCCCGCTTCGGCGACCCGGAGACCCAGGTCGTCCTCGCCCGGCTGCGCACCCCGCTGGCGAGCGTCCTGCTGAACGCCGCCCAGGGCACCCTCGACAACGAGCCCCCGCTGAACTGGCACGACGACGCGGCCGTGACCGTCGTCATCGCCTCGCACAACTACCCCGCGACCCCGCGCACCGGCGACCCGATCGAGGGCCTGGACGAGGTGGCGGCGGAGGATGCCCCGCATGCGTACGTCCTGCACGCCGGGACCAAGCGGGACGGCGACGCGATCGTGAGCGCCGGCGGCCGCGTCCTCTCCGTCACCGCGACCGGAAAGGATCTGGCGCGGGCCCGCGAGCGGGCGTACAAGGCGGTCGGCCGCATCCGTCTGGACGGCTCGCAACACCGTACGGACATCGCACGCAAGGCCGCGGGGGAGTGAACCCCTAACCGCCCCGGACCGTCATCACCTTTGCCCAAAGCCATTCCATCGAGTGACGGCTGAGCCATCCGGATGACGCCCGCCGAAGCCCCAACTAGGGTGCGGCGAAGGCGTTCCGGCACTTGGCCCACCGGCATTGCGATGTCAGTGACGGGTGCCACAGTGGGGGAGTGACCAACACCGCCACAGGCAGTCCCGACGAGGGCAGGAGGGGGTGATGAACGGCGTGTCCGGTAGCGGCTCCGGTTCCGTTGTCGGCGAGGAGATGGGTGTGCGCGCCGCGCACACCCGGGCGCTCGCCGTGCTCCGCGTCCGCTCCAGGGCGCTGGCCGTCGCGCTGCTCCCCGCCGCCGCGGCCGTGATCCTGTACGCGGGCGGGGTCACCGGTCACATGACCGGGCCCGGCTGGGACGCCGCCCGCGGCTTCGCCACCGCGCTCGCGCTGGTCGTCCTCCTCGCGGCGGCGGCCGTCGCCCTGGTGATCGCGCGCTCCCGGCCCGCCGTCACGCCGACGGTCGAGCTCTCCGAGCGGGCCGCCCCCGATCTGTACCGGATGGTGCGGGACCTGGCCGACCGGCTCGGGGTCCCGGCGCCCTCCGCGATAGCCCTGACCCCGGACTGCGACAGCTGGCTCGAGGACCGTACGCACCCGGCGCACGACACGGGCCGTACGGCCGGCCTGCGCCGCTCCACCGACGCGCCGGTCCTGGTCATAGGCTCGCCCTTCCTGTGGTGGATGCGCGTCGGCGAGCTGCGCGCGGTCCTGGCCCCCGTCGTCGCGGGTACGGCTCCGGCGGCGCAGCCCGACATAGCGGCGGCCCGCCGCTTCGTGCAGGGCCTCGACGCCGCCGTCGCCGCTCCCCGCAGCCCCGGGCTCGGCCCGGTGGCCAGGCTGGGTGCGCGCGGGATCGCCCAGGTCGCCCGAGTGCTGCTGCGGATGTGCCGCGGCCACGCCGCCGAGATGGAGCGCGGTGTCGCCGTGGCCGGCTCCGAGCGCGCACAGGCTGTGGACTACGGAATCCGGATCGTCGCCCAGGAGCAGGTCGGCCTCGCCTATGCCGGCTGGGACCGGCTGCTCACGCGCGTGGCGCTGCCCGCCTGGCGGATGGGCCGCTGGCCGGCCAGCCTCGACGTGGGCGTGGTCGCGGCCCTCACCGAACTCTCCCGCCGTGACCGTCTCGCGGACAGCTTCGCCTCCCGGCTCGGCGAGCGCCCGGCCTGCGACCTGCTCGAAGAGCCCGGCGCCGTGGACGAGGCCGCCTCGCTGCTCGCGGCCCGGCTCTTCCACGGCGGCCCGGCGGAGCCCGGCCCCGACTGGTCCCCGGTGGAGTGGAGCCAGTACCCGGAGGAGGTCGTGGACCGGAAGTGGCGCAGCGATGCGGCCCGTCTCCATCAGGTGCTCGACGACATGGGCGTCCTCCCGGCACCGTCCCCGTCCGCCGGTACGGGTGCCGGTACGGGTGTGGGCGCGGGCGCGGGTGCGCGTGCCGGCACGGAGAGCGGTGCCGACAGCGTGACCGGAGCAGGGAGCGCGGGCGTCGACGGCCCGACCCTGACCCGTGTGCTGGCCCACCTCTCGGCCCACCCGGCGCCCGAGACCGGTGAGCGGCCCGAGCCCGAGCCCGAGCCCGACTCCCGGCCCGAGCCCGAGCGTGAGCACGACTCCCGGCCCGAGTACGACTCCCGGCCCGAGCCCGACTCCCGGCCCGAGCCCCCGCCCGAGCCCGACTCCCGGCCCGAACACGACTCCCCGCGCGAGGCGCCCGAGCCCGACGTCCACCCGGCGGCCGAGCCCGAGGACGAGCAGCCCCTCGCCGCGAACCCCGCCGCCGACGCCCTCGCGGCCGCCCTCACCGCGTACGTGGCGCGCGAGGAGGCCGCACGGCCGACCGCCGAGCCCGCGCCGCACGCGGACGCCGTCGGCGGCGACGCGCTGCCGCTCTTTCCGCTGCAGCCGCCCCGGACGGGCCGCGACCTGCTCGCCGACCACGTCACGGCGATGGTCTGCTGCGCCGCCGTGGACACCGCGGGCGCCGCACCCGGCCTCGACTGGCTCGACGGGCCCGCCCTCCTCGTCGGCGGCGTGCGGAGCACGGACCTGACCGCCCGCGTGCTCGCCCTCGTCGAGGACGGCGACCCCGACCCGCTCAGCGCCTGGCTCGCGGAGACCGGCGTGCGCCCGGAGAAGCCCGTCCGCCTCGTCTGAGCCCCGGAGCCCCTCCGGAAGCCCCGGGCCCCCTCCCGACCGGAACCGCACCTTCCGTTTCACGTCAATTCGCGACGAACGGTGACGGAGTGCGTGCGTTATGTGATGTGCTGGAGACCGGCACTGACAGCAGCACATGACACGGCGCACGGGGGAGTCGAGGGAGGGGCGCGACATGGGGGCGGATCAGATCAGGCGGTGGGAGTCGGGCGCGCTCGCCCACGCCGTCACGGACCCGTTCGGCCAGGGCCCCCTGCCCTGGCTGCGCGGCTCGGAGAACTACTTCGACGACACGGGCCAGGTCGTCCCCTGGTACGCCGACGAGACCCTGGCCCGCGGCGGCGGAGGAGGCCCGCGCACCGCCGACGACGTCCGGAGCCAGATCAAGGGGTTCGTCTCCAACGGGGCGGTGGCCCCCGGCGAGGCGATCGATTTCCACATCACCGTGGACCCGCCGCAGCAGTTCTCGGTCGACATCTACCGGATCGGTCACTACGCCGGCGAGGGCGCCACCAAGATCACCACCAGCCCCCGGCTCTCCGGCATCGTCCAGCCGGCCCCGCTCACTGCCGACCGCACGGTCTCCTGCCACCACTGGTGGCAGTCCTGGCGGCTCCAGATCCCGTCCCACTGGTCGATCGGCGCGTACGTCGCCGTGCTCACCACCGTCGGCGGCTACCGCTCGCACATCCCCTTCACCGTCCGCGACGACCACCCCGCCGACCTCCTCCTCGTCCTCCCGGACATCACCTGGCAGGCGTACAACCTCTACCCGGAGGACGGCCGGACCGGCGCGAGCCTCTACCACGCGTGGGACGAGCAGGGCCGGCTCCTCGGCGAGGAGGACGCGGCGATCACCGTCTCCTTCGACCGCCCCTACGCGGGCGCGGGCCTGCCCCTGCACGTCGGGCACGCCTACGACTTCATCCGCTGGGCCGAGCGGTACGGCTACGACCTCGCCTACGCCGAGACCCGCGATCTGCACGCGGGCCGCGTCGACCCCACCCGCTACCGCGGCCTGGTCTTCCCCGGCCACGACGAGTACTGGTCCGTCCCCATGCGCCGGACCGTCGAACTCGCCCGCGAGCAGGGCACCTCGCTCGTCTTCCTCTCCGCCAACACCATGTACTGGCAGGTGGAGCTGGGGCCCTCCCCGTCCGGCGTGCCCGACCGGCTGCTCACCTGCCGCAAGCGCCGCGGCCCCGGCCGCTCCGCGCTGTGGCGCGAGATCGACCGCCCGGAGCAGCAGCTGCTCGGGATCCAGTACGCGGGCCGCGTGCCGGAGCCGCACCCGCTCGTCGTGCGGAACGCGGACCACTGGCTCTGGGAGGCCACCGGCGCCGGGGACGGCGACGAGATCCCCGGCCTGGTCGCGGGCGAGGCGGACCGCTACTTCCCGCGCACCGCGCTCCCCGAGCACGAGGGCCGCATCCTGCTCGCCCACTCGCCGTACCGGGACAGCGAGGGCGCGCTGCGCCACCAGGAGACCTCGCTCTACCGCGCCCCGTCCGGCGCCTGGGTCTTCGCTTCGGGCACCTTCGCCTGGTCGCCCGCCCTGGACCGGCCGGGCCATGTCGACCAGCGGATCCAGCGCGCCACGGCGAACCTCCTCGACCGCATCTGCAAAAGGGACTGAGACAGGGACTGAGACAGGGACTGACACCGGGACGCGACTGAACGGCGCGTGCGAATGATCGACGAGCGGGACTGACCAGCGCCTTCGAGGGGCCGATGGTCCGTTGGCCGGGCGAGTGCGAGAGAATCGACCCGTTCCTGGATCAACCTACGCGGAGGAACCGTGTCCGGATTCGTAGAAAAGCCCGAGCCCGTTCAGGTCCCCGGCCTGACCCACCTCCACACGGGCAAGGTGCGCGACCTCTACCAGAACGAGGCCGGCGAGCTCGTGATGGTGGCCAGTGACCGCATGTCCGCGTACGACTGGGTCCTGCCGACCGAGATCCCCGACAAGGGGCGGGTGCTCACCCGGCTCTCCCTGTGGTGGTTCGACCGGCTCGCCGACCTCGTCCCCCACCACGTCATCTCCACCGACGTCCCGGCCGGCGCCCCCGCCGACTGGGCGGGCCGCACCCTGGTCTGCAAGTCCCTGACGATGGTCCCGGTCGAATGCGTGGCCCGCGGCTATCTGACCGGCTCCGGACTCGCCGAGTACAAGCAGTCCCGTACGGTCTGCGGCCTCGGGCTCCCCGAGGGCCTCAGCGACGGCTCCGAGCTGCCCGCGCCGATCTTCACCCCGGCCACCAAGGCCGCCGTCGGCGACCACGACGAGAACGTGTCGTACGAGGAGGTCGCCCGCCAGGTCGGCGCGGAGACCGCGGCCCTGCTGCGCCAGACCACCCTCGCCGTCTACGGCCGGGCCCGGGACATCGCCCGCGAGCGCGGGATCATCCTCGCCGACACCAAGTTCGAGTTCGGTTTCGAGGCGACCGAGGAGGGCGAGCGGCTCGTCCTCGCCGACGAGGTGCTCACCCCGGACTCGTCCCGCTTCTGGCCGGCCGACCAGTGGCAGCCGGGCCGCGCCCAGCCCTCGTACGACAAGCAGTTCGTGCGCGACTGGCTGACCTCCCCGGCCTCCGGCTGGGACCGTACGAGCGAGCAGCCGCCGCCGGCGCTCCCGCAGGAGGTCGTCGACGCCACCCGCGCCAAGTACATCGAGGCGTACGAGCTGCTCACGGGCACGAACTGGCAGTAGGACGACACGAAGAAGCCCCCGGTCCGAGAGGACCGGGGGCTTCTTTCTCTGAGCGGACGACGAGATTCGAACTCGCGACCCTCACCTTGGCAAGGTGATGCTCTACCAACTGAGCCACGTCCGCATGCGCCGTAGCGCGGAGCCAACTATACCCAACCTTTCTCGCGTGCGAGACGCACGGCCGTGTGGCGGTTCTCTGCGCCGAGCTTCGCGGCGGCGGAGGACAGGTAGTTCCGGACCGTTCCCTGGGAGAGCGAGGCCCGCTCGGCGATCTCCGCGACGGGTGCGCCGTCCGCGGCGAGTTCGAGGACCTCGGCCTCGCGCGCGGTCAGCGGGGAGTCCCCGGCGGCGATCGCGTCGGCCGCCAACTCCGGGTCCACATAACGGTTTCCGGCGTGCACGGCGCGGATGAGTTCGGCGAGCCGCTGGGCGCTGACGGTCTTCGGGACGAAGCCCCGCACGCCGGCCGCGAGCGCCCGCTTGAGGTGTCCGGGGCGGCCGTGACTGGTGACGATCATGGTGCGGCAGTCGGGCAGTTCGTCCCGCAGGGCTGTGGCGACCCTCACACCGTCGAGCCCCGGCATCTGCAGATCGAGGACGGCGACATCGGGCCGGTGGGCGCGGGCCATGGCGAGCGCCTCGGGTCCGGTGGCGGCCTCGGCGACGACCGCGAGATCGTCCTCGAGGGCGAGCAGCGCGGCGAGCGCGCCCCGGATCAGATGCTCGTCGTCGGCGAGCAGTACGCGTACGGTCACGCCCCCGCCCCCTTTTCCGACCGCGGTACGGGGACCAGAGCCGTCACCCGGAACGTACCGCCGTCGTCCGGCCCCGCCTCCAGGGTCCCGTCCACCGCCGCGAGCCGCTCCCGCAGCCCCGCGAGGCCCGAGCCGCGCTCCATCACCGCCCCTTCCCGTACGCCGTCGTTCCGTACCGTGAGCAGCACCGAACCGTCCTTCTCCCGCAGCGAGATCGCGCACATCCGCGCGTCGCCGTGCCGCAGCACGTTGGTCGTCGTCTCCCTGACCACCCAGCCGAGAACCGACTGGACACCGGCCGGGAGTTCCATGGGCACCGGGTCGATCGCGCAGTCGATGCCGGCGGCCCCGAGCACCCCGCGCGCGCCCTCCAGTTCGACCCGCAGGTCCGCCTCCCGGTAGCCGCGCACCACGTCCCGCACCTCCCGCTGGGACTCCTGCGCGATCCGCTGGACCTCGATCATCTGGTCGACGGCCTCGGGCCGTTCGCGCCGCGCGAGCTGCACGGCGAGTTCGCTCTTGAGGGCGATCACCGAGAGGTTGCGGCCCATGACGTCGTGCAGGTCGCGGCCGAAGCGGAGCCGTTCCTCGGCGACGGCGAGCCGGGCCTTCAGATCGCGGGAGCGCTCCAGCTCCCAGACCATCTTCATCAGCCAGGCGGAGAACCCGCAGGCGGCGACGATGCCCGCCCCGCCCAACAGGATGCCGACGGCGTACCCGGTGCCCTCTCCCGGGTGGCCGCCCATCGCCACGACGGCGCCGCCGGTGCCGATCGCGGCGGCCGGGACGCCGTACATCATGCGCCGGGGGCGGCGCAGGCACAGGACGAGACCGCCCAGGGTGAAGGTGACGAGTCCCGTGGCGACGGCCGACGTGACCGCGACGTCCGCGAGCACCCCCGTGGCCCGCAGCGCGAGCACGGCCAGCGCGATGACCGCCGTCAGGACCGTCAGCGCGGTGGCGAGCCGGACCGGCTGGTCACGCCGGTCGAGCACCCAGTCCAGGGCGCGGGAGGAGAGCACGGCGGTCAGCACGGCGTGGGCGCAGACCAGCAGCGTCAGGGTGAGGGCGAGGGGCGCGGCGATCCGGGTCTCCTCGGCTCGAGCGAGCGGTACGAGCCCGATGGCGCCGATCTCGATCACCGCGAAGAAGTGGAAGGTCCACCGTGTGTACAGCTCGACCTTGGCCGCCGTGCCACGGCCGCTCCACCACCCCGTCAGCCTGGACACGTGCCCGGCCCCCTTCCCCACACCGCGTTCCCTGCGGATTCCTAGCGCCGCGGTTCCCAGCGGAACCACCGGCGGACAGCAAACACGGTCAGAGCGCCCCAGATCAACGTGTTCCGTGCGGAGGCCAGCAGGTCCATGGCGTCGGGTGCGCCCAGCCAGCCGGCGCGGACGAGTTCCATGACGCCGCTGAAGGGCAGGTAGCCGCAGACGTCGGCGACGAGATCGGGCAGGACGTCGGTCGGGACCATCAGGCCCGATCCCATCGCCGAGACGAGGAAGAACGGCAGGGTGGTGAGGCCCGCGCTCTCGACGTTGCGGGTGAAGGCGGTGGTCAGGGCGGCGAGTCCGGCGAGCAGGGCGACGGCCGCGAGGAGGCCGAGCACGAGCAGGTCGGGCCGGCGCGGCGCGGGTACGTCGAGGGCGAGGGCGCCGCCGACGGTGAGGACGGCGCACTGCAGGAGCGCGATCGCGGCGGAGGGCAGTGCGGCGCCGCCGAGGATCTCCAGGTCGCGGATCTCGCCGGTGCGCAGCCGCTTGAGCACCAGCTCCTCGCGGCGGCCGACGAGGGCGGACGTCAGGCCCATGTAGACGACGAGGATCAGGACGAGGCCGGTGCCGCCGATGAGGGTGGCGCCCGCCATCCCGCCGGGCAGGTCGTCGGTGGACATCTTCGTGAGCGAGGACCGCAGCACGAAGATCATCAGGAGCGGCATGAGGAGGGCGATGAAGAGGTTGTTCTTGTTCCGCCCGAGGAGGGTGAGTTCGGCCCGCCCCAGCGAGGTCATGCGGCGTGCGGTCGCGTTCATCGGGCGGTCTCCAGGTCCAGGTCCAGGTCCAGGTCGGCGGAGTCGGTGCGGGAGGCGATCTCCAGGAAGGCCTCTTCGAGGGAGGCGGAGCGGGCGTCGAGCCCGTCGAGCCGGACGCCCGTGTCGGCCGCCCAGCGGAGCAGGTCTCCCAGGGCGTCCTGGAGTTCGTGTGTACGGATCTCGACGCGCCCGCCCTCGGCGGCGGCCTTGAGGTGGAGGGGGAGGCGCTCGGGGCCGACGCCCTCGGGGAGCTTGAAGCGGATCCGGGAGGGGCGGGAGGCGGTGACCTCGGCGGGCGTGCCCGCGGTGACGATGCGGCCGCGGTGCATGATCGCCAGCCGGTCGGCGAGGGATTCGGCCTCTTCCAGGTAGTGCGTGGTGAGGAGCACGGTGGCGCCGGTGTCGCGCAGCCGGCGGACCAGCTCCCAGGTGTCGCGGCGGCCCTCGGCGTCCAGGCCGGTGCTGGGTTCGTCGAGGAAGAGGACCTCGGGGCGGCCGAGGAGCGCGAGCGCGAGGTCGAGGCGGCGGCGCTCGCCGCCGGAGAGCTGCTTGATCCGGACCTTGGCCCGATGGGCGAGCCCGACCAGGTCGAGGGCTTCGCCGGTCGGCCGGGCGCCGGTGGTGCACCCCGCCCACATCCGTACGGTCTCGGCCACGGTCAGGTCGGACGGGAAGCCGCCCTCCTGGAGCATCACCCCGATCCGGGGCCGGACGGCGGCCCGTTCGCGGTACGGGTCGTGGCCGAGGACCCGGACGGTGCCGCCGCTCGGCGCGGCGAGGCCCTCCAGGAGCTCGACGGTGGAGGTCTTGCCGGCCCCGTTGGTGCCGAGGAGGGCGAAGATCTCGCCCCGGGGAACGGTGAAGGAGATTCCGGCGACGGCTTCGTAGCCGCCGGAGTAGCGCCGGCGGAGGCCCTCCGCCACGATCACATCGGTCATGGTTCAAGGCTCGCGGCGGGGCGGGCCGCTCGGCAGTGCGCCCTGTCATCACCGCGCATGACAAATGTCAGGGGCGGGATCGCGTGGCGCAGGAGGGCAGGAGAGCAGGAGGGCAGCAGAGATCGTGGATCGTGCGGAGAACACGACGAAGGCCCGGTTCCTGAGAACCGGGCCTTCGATCAACGAGCGGACGACGAGATTCGAACTCGCGACCCTCACCTTGGCAAGGTGATGCTCTACCAACTGAGCCACGTCCGCATTGCTGTCGCTCAGCTCTCACTGGGCGGTGCGAGCACCACTGTACCTGATGCACCGGAGTGCTCGGTAATGCGATGCAGAGCGGGTGACAGGAATTGCACACTGCGCCTTCCCCCTGGAAGGGGGATGTTCTACTACTGAACTACACCCGCACGCTGCGTGAGGTTCGGCCCTTCGGCCTCGCCCCTCGGCGTGATCCAGACTCTAGCCGATCAGCGGGGGTGCTGCGCAACTCCGTTGTCGACGCGGAGTCAGGCCCAGGGCTCAACTGGCCTCGCGGAACGCCTCGTAGACCCGCTTCGGGATGCGGCCGCGGGCGGGCACGTCCATCTTGTTGGACTGGGCCCAGGCGCGGACCGCCGCCGGGTCGGGGGCGAGGGCGGTGTGCTTGTACGAAGCCACCGAGGCGGGCGCGCCGCCGGCGTGGGCGGCCGCGGCCTTGCCGGTCAGCTTCCGGCCGGCCGCCAGGTAGGGCGCCAGCGCCTTGCGCAGTTTCTTTGCATTGGCGGGATTCAGGTCGATCTCGTACGTCTTCCCGTCCAGGCCGAACGCGACCGTTTCCGCCGCTTCTCCGCCGTCGATGTCGTCGAAGAGAGTGACCACTACTCGCTGCGCCACGGATATCGGTCCTTTCTTGCGGAGCGCCGTGATCGTCTTGGCGTGAGCAACGCCTCTGACGTGCGGCGACACCGGCTTTACGGCTACCCCGGGCCAATGCTGCTTTCCTCTGTATTCCTTTGTACAGCGGTAGGCCTCGCATGGGGAAGCCCAGCCAATTGCATCCGCGTGTCTCCCCGCAATGGCCCGTGCAATATTTCACTTGAATTTTCCGTGGGGATCTTCGGAGATCTTCGGGAGGCTTTGTAGGGTCCTCCAGTTCTCTACCCGCGTAGAATTTGGAGGCAGGTACGCTGAGGGAACCGCCCACGCAACACACCACCGGGAGTGCCAGTGGCACGCGTCGTAGTCGACGTCATGCTCAAGCCGGAGATCCTCGACCCCCAGGGGCAGGCGGTGCAGCGTGCACTGCCCCGCCTCGGATTCGAGGGAATCGCCGACGTCCGCCAGGGAAAGCGCTTCGAGCTCGAGGTGGAGGGACCGGTCGACGAGGCCGCCCTCGCCCGCATCCATGAGATGGCCGAAACCTTCCTCGCCAACACCGTGATCGAGGACTTCACCGTCAAGGTCGAGTCCACGGAGACCGCCGGGGCTTCCTCGTGACCGCACGCATCGGCGTCGTCACGTTCCCCGGAACGCTCGACGACCAGGACGCGCTGCGCGCCGTCCGACTGGCGGGCGCGGAGCCCGTCTCGCTCTGGCACCGCGACAAGGACCTCAAGCAGGTCGACGCCGTGGTCCTGGCCGGTGGCTTCTCCTACGGCGACTATCTGCGGGCCGGAGCCATCTCCCGCTTCTCGCCGGTCATGGAGCCGCTCATCGAGCAGGCGAAGGCGGGCATGCCCGTCCTCGGCATCTGCAACGGCTTCCAGATCCTCACCGAGGCCCATCTGCTGCCGGGCGCGATGCTGCGCAACAACCACCTGCACTTCATCTGCCGCGACCAGAAGCTGCGGGTGGAGAACGCGGGCACCGCGTGGACGTCCGACTACGAGCAGGGCCAGGAGATCCAGGTCCCGCTCAAGAACATGGACGGCCGCTACGTCGCCGACGAGCGGACGCTCGACGAGCTGGAGGCCGAGGGGCGGGTGGCCTTCCGCTACCTGGACATGAACCCCAACGGCTCGCTCCGCGACATCGCGGGCATCACCAACGCCGCGGGCAACGTGGTCGGCCTCATGCCGCACCCCGAGCACGCCGTCGAGCCGCTGATCGGTACGGGCCGTACCGACGGCCTCGGTTTCTTCACCTCGATCCTCAAGAAGCTGGTCAACGCCTGATGAGCCTCGACACCGTCAAGCACGCCACCGAGACCCCGGACAGCGAGCAGCCGTGGAAGGAGCTCGGCCTCAAGGAGGACGAGTACGCGCGCATCCGCGAGATCCTCGGCCGCCGTCCCACGGGTGCCGAGCTCGCCATGTACTCGGTCATGTGGTCCGAGCACTGCTCGTACAAGAGCAGCAAGGTCCACCTGAAGCAGTTCGGCGAGAAGGTCCCCGAGAACGACGCCATGCTCGTCGGCATCGGCGAGAACGCGGGCGTCGTGGACGTCGGCCAGGGGTACGCGGTCACCTTCAAGGTCGAGTCGCACAACCACCCCTCGTACATCGAGCCCTACCAGGGCGCGGCCACCGGCGTCGGCGGCATCGTCCGCGACATTCTCGCCATGGGCGCCCGCCCGGTCGCTGTGGTGGACCCGCTGCGCTTCGGCGCGGCCGACCACCCCGACACCAAGCGCGTGCTGCCCGGTGTCGTCGCGGGCATCGGCGGCTACGGCAACTGCCTGGGCCTGGCGAACATCGGCGGCGAGGTCGTCTTCGACGAGTGCTACCAGGGCAACCCGCTGGTCAACGCCGGCTGCATCGGTGTCATGAAGCACGAGGACATCCACCTCGCCAAGGCCTCGGGCCCCGGCAACAAGGTGATCCTCTACGGCGCCCGCACGGGCGGTGACGGCATCGGCGGCGTCTCGGTCCTCGCGTCCGAGACCTTCGACGACAGCAAGCCCACCAAGCGCCCCGCGGTCCAGGTCGGCGACCCGTTCCAGGAGAAGCTCCTCATCGAGTGCACCCTGGAGATCTTCCAGGAGAAGCTGGTCGCGGGCATCCAGGACCTGGGTGGCGCCGGACTCTCCTGCGCGACCTCCGAGCTGGCCTCGGCCGGCTCCGGCGGTATGCGGGTCGACCTCGACCGGGTCCACCTGCGCGACGCGACGCTCTCGCCCGAGGAGATCCTCATGAGCGAGTCGCAGGAGCGCATGTGCGCGATCGTCGAGCCGCAGCACGTCGACCGCTTCCTGGAGATCTGCGAGAAGTGGGACGTCATCGCGGTCGTCATCGGTGAGGTGACCGACGGCGAGCGTCTGGAGATCTTCTGGCACGGCGAGCAGATCGTGGACGTGCCGCCGCGCACGGTCGCCCACGAGGGCCCGGTCTACCACCGGCCGTTCGCCCGCCCGGAGTGGCAGGACGCGCTCCAGGCCGACGACGCGGGCAAGCTGCCCCGGCCGCAGAACGGCGAGGAGCTGAAGGACCAGGTCCTGAAGCTGGTTTCCTCCCCGAACCAGGCGTCGAAGTCCTGGATCACGGACCAGTACGACCGGTTCGTGCAGGGCAACACCGTCCTCGCGCAGCCCGAGGACGCGGGCATGGTCCGCATCGACGAGGAGACCAACCTCGGCGTGGCCATGGCCACCGACGGCAACGGCCGGTACGCGAAGCTCGACCCGTACGCGGGCGCGCAGCTCGCGCTGGCGGAGTCGTACCGCAACGTGGCCGCCTCCGGTGCCAAGCCGCTGGCGATCTCCAACTGCCTGAACTTCGGTTCGCCCGAGGACCCGGCCGTGATGTGGCAGTTCGCCGAGGCCACCCGTGGTCTCGCGGACGGCTGCCTGCAGCTGGGCACCCCGGTGACCGGCGGCAACGTCTCGCTGTACAACCAGACCGGCGAGGTCGCCATCCACCCGACGCCGGTCGTGGCCGTGCTCGGTGTGATCGACGAC
The DNA here is from genome assembly GCF_040653315.1 of Streptomyces sp. NPDC047981. NCBI lineage: Bacteria > Bacillati > Actinomycetota > Actinomycetes > Kitasatosporales > Streptomycetaceae > Streptomyces > Streptomyces sp. NPDC047981. Next base: position 14,582 of record NZ_JBEZNQ010000077.1, read on the forward strand.
GTCAACCGCCGTACGCCGATCGCCTTCGCGGAAGAGGGCCAGCTCCTCTACCTGCTCGGCGACACGCGTGAGGAGTTCGGCGGCTCGGCCTGGTCCGAGGTCATCCACCAGCACCTCGGCGGTCTGCCGCCGGCGGTGGACCTCGACCGGGAGAAGCTGCTCGGCGAGATCCTGATCTCGGCCTCCCGCGACGGCATGATCGACGCGGCGCACGACCTGTCCGACGGCGGTCTGGTCCAGGCGGTCGTCGAGTCCTGCCTGCGCGGCGGCAACGGCGCGCGCCTGGTCGTGCCGGAGGGCCTGGACGCCTTCACGTTCCTCTTCAGCGAGTCGGCCGGCCGCGCGGTCGTCGCCGTCCCGCGCAGCGAGGAGCTCCGCTTCACCGACATGTGCGGCGCCCGGGGTCTCCCGGCGACGCGGATCGGTGTCGTGGACGGCGAAGAGGTCGATGTGCAGGGCGAGTTCAGCATCGCGCTGAGCGAGCTGCGCACCGCGCACGAGGCGACGATCCCGGGCCTGCTGGCCTGACGGACGCACACGACGGGGAGCCCCCGTCCGGACCTTCGGGTCCGGGCGGGGGCTCTTTCGTGTGCGCCCTCCGCGCCCCCTTGCGCGAGATTACGTAATTACGTAATCTCGACGAAATGGAGCTGGAAGAGCGGGTCGCCGAGCTGGAACGCCGTATGGCGGCGCTGGAGGGCGCGGAACGTCCCGCGCCCGAGGTGACCGACGGGACCTTCTGGGCCCTGGAGGGCCTCAAGGCGGAGATCGCCGGGGCGGGCGCGGCGGGCGAGGACGGCGCGGTGCTGTTCACGGGCGCGGTCCGGCTGCCGACCGAGGAGCGGTACGAGTGGCAGTTCGGTGCCTTCACCGAGCGGCTCCTCGACGAGGACTGGGCCGAGGCCGCCGACTCCTTCGCCGCGCTCGGGCATCCCGTACGGCTGCGGCTGCTGCGGGAGATCCTCGGCGGCCGGCGCACCGCCGCCGAGCTGGCGGACCTCGCGGAGATCGGCACGACCGGCCAGATCTACCACCACCTGCGCCAACTGACCGGCGCGGGCTGGCTCCACACCACCGGCCGGGGCCGCTACGAGGTACCGGCGGCGCGGGTCGTCCCGCTCCTGGTGGTCCTCACGGCGGCCCGGCCGTAAACGTCGATCTTCAGCGTTCAGGGGGAACGTTCATGTCCGCACGGAAGCTCGCGCTCGTCGTCCACCGGCTGCTCTGGCTGGTGTTCGCCGTCCAGGCGCTCGCCTCGGTCTTCGTCGAGCCGCCCTATCCGTACTGGATGGGCTGGCTGCCCGCGCTCGCCGCCCTGGCGGTCGGCGCCACGCTGGTCGGGACCGCCCGCCGCGCGAACGCCGAGGAACGCCCCGCCGTCGAGGTGGACCCGCCCGTCACCGGCCGCTGGTCGGCGCTGAACAGCCCGGCGGACCGCACGCCCAGCCACGGCACGCACCAGTACGGACAGACCTACGCCATCGACATCGTCGAGGAGGACGAGGAGCGGCCGCGGCCGGCGTTCGCCCGCCTCTGGCCCGTGGTCCGCCGCAGCGAGGACTTCCCCGCCTTCGGCGCCCCGCTGTTCGCGGTCGCCGACGCGACCGTGGTCCACGCCGAGGACGGCCGGCGCGACCACCTCAGCCGCAACTCGCTGCCCGCCCTGGCGTACCTCCTGCTGATCGAGTCGGCCGTCCGCGCCCTCGCCGGCCCCCGCAGCGTCACCGGCAACCACCTGGTCCTCGACCTCGGCGACGGTACGTACGCGATGTACGCGCATCTGAAGCGCGGCTCCCTCGCCGTCCGCGCGGGCGACCGGGTGCGCGCGGGACAGGAACTCGCCCGGTGCGGCAACTCCGGCAACTCCACGGAACCGCACGTGCACTTCCAGCTGATGGACGGCCCCGACCTGGACACCGCGCGGGGCGTCCCGTTCACCTGGCGGGGTGTGGGCGTGCCGAGGAACGGCGAGGAGTTCGTGGCCGAACCCACCGAGAAGACGGCCTACACGGGCTGATCCCAGAAGGCGTCGGACTCGTCGATGTCCTCGACGCACTCGTCGACGTCGGTGATCTTGCCGCCGACGATGGTGAAGAAGAGCCCGCCGCGCATCTCGATGCCCCGGTCACCCCGGTCGCCGTGCCACTTGTGGACCGACATGACATGGCCGCGGCCGTCCGGGAACACGCCTTCCAGCTCGACCCGGAACGTGCCGCCCGTGAGCTCCATGAGCCGTCCGAAATGCTCCAGGATGTTGTCCTGGCCCTTGAAGTGGCCGGACATCTGACTGGACCCCGGTGAGTGATGGGTGCAGTCCGAGGTCATCATCGACCGCAGGGTCTCCATGTCCCCTTGGGAGAACGCTTCGTAGCCCCGGTGGACCAGGACACTGTCGGGGTGCTCAGCCATGGCCGCCCGACCCCTCTCGTACGCGTAGGTGTACTGGAAGCCCTCCCCTTCCAGTCTCCGACTACGCTCGCCCCCATGCCACCGGCCAAGAAGCGCACCCGCAGCTACGACTCCGCCAAGACCCGGGCCGCCGTGCTCGCCCAGTTCGGGAACGTGCGGACGGCGGTGGAGACGCTCACGCCCGAGCAGCTCGACGGGCCGACGCGGCTGGGGGAGTGGACCGTACGGGACCTGGCGGCACACATGACGATGGCGGTCGGCGCCGTCGCCCGCGCGCTGGGCGAGCCCCAGCCGGCCGGGCCGGAACTCGCGCTGCTCGACTGGCCCTCGGCGACCGCGACGGCCGCCGCCCGGATCGACGAGGACACCCGGGCGATCGACACCGCCGATCTGCCCGGCCTGTTCGCGCGGACGGCCGCGCTGTACCAGGAGCGGATCGCCGGAGTCCCCGACGAGCGGCTCGTCCCGATGCGCTTCGGCGCGATGCGACTCGCGGACTTCCTCGTCACCCGTGCCGTCGAACTCGTCGTCCACACCGACGACCTGAACGCGGCGACCGGCCTGGACGTGCCGATCGACCGGCAGGCCCTGGCCGCCTCCACCCGGCTGCTCGCCGACGCGCTCGCGGTCAAGGCGCCCGGCGGGGCGGTCGAGGTGCGGATCCCGCCCTTCGCGGTCGTCCAGTGCGTGGCGGGCCCCCGGCACACCCGGGGCACTCCGCCCAACGTCGTGGAGACCGACCCGCTGACCTGGCTCCGGCTCGCGACCGGCCGGGCGCGGTGGGCCGAGGAACTGGACGCGGCGCGCGTCGGCGCCAGCGGGGAACGGGCGGACCTCGCCGCCCTGCTGCCGCTGATGGGGTGACTCCCCGCAGACTTCCCGGAGCCGTACGGAACCGTCCGTACCGTTCGCCCGTCCCATCCCCATGCTGAAGACACGCACCACCGCAGCCGCCGCCGTCCTGGCCTCGCTCGTCGTGCTCTCGGCGTGCGGCACCCAGAAGTCCGGCTCCGATCCCGGCTCCGGCGCCGGAGCCGGAACCGTCGCGCCCGACGTGCCCGTCACCGGCGTCCACTGGAAGTTCGAGACCGTGACGACGGCGGGCGAGGAGAGCCGGGCGCCCGACGGCGCCCACATCGAGATCGCCAAGGACGGCAAGGCGTCGGGCAACAGTGGTTGCAACGGTTTCGGCGCCGAGGTATCGGTGCAGGGCGACACGGTCACCGTGAAGCAGGGCCAGGGCACCGAGATGGCGTGCTCCGGTGAGCGCGGAGCCTTCGAGGCGGTGCTCCAGAAGGTCCTCACGGGCTCGATGAAGGCCAAGCTCGACGGCGACCGGCTCACCCTCACCTCGCCCGACGGCAAGAACACCGTCGCGCTGACCTCCGAACCGCCGGCCCCGCTCAACGGCACCACCTGGACCGTCGACTCCCTGCTCTCCGGCGAGACGGCCACCTCGCTGCCAAAGGGCAGCGAGGGCAAGGCCACGTTCGTCATCGACAAGGACGGCCGGGTCCGGGGCAACCTGGGCTGCAACCGGTTCACGGCCACCGCGAAGGTCACCCCTGACACCCTCACGGTCACCGGACCGGTCGTGACCACGCGCATGATCTGCTCGGGCCCGCAGATGCAGCTGGAGACCAAGCTGTACGAGCTCCTCGACGGACCGCTCTCGTACGAGCTCGGTCACCGCACGCTGACCCTCACGGCCGCCGACGGCGAGGGCTTCTCGGCGACGACGGCCCCGAAGAAGGGTTAGCTCGGGTACGGGAGCAGCCCCGCGTCCGTCCGCTCCCACGCCGCCCGCAGCTCGGCCAGCCGGTCCCGCTCGAACGGTGCCCGGTCCGCCTGCTCTCGGACGTCCTCGGCGAGGTGGAACAGCTGGTCACGGCCGCTCTTGCCGCGGTAGTACTTCCACGGGCCGCGGCGCAGCGCCCGCTCGCCCCGCACCCGCCAGAACAGGTCCCGCTCGCGGACCCGCTCGCCGCGCAGCAGGTACCCGGCGAGGCTCGTCCCGTCGAGCGGGTACGCCGGGTGGGGGCGGGCGCCGCCCAGTTCGAGGAGGGTCGCCGTCCAGTCGGGGCTGTACACGGGCACCCGGCTGACCTGGCCGCCGTCGATCCGGGCGGGCCAGCGCAGGATCGAGGGGACGCGGATGCCGCCCTCCTGGAGCGAGCCCTTGTTGCCGGCCAGCGGCCAGTTGTAGGAGAAGCGCTCGCCGCCGTTGTCGCTGGCGAAGAAGACGAGGGTGTCCTCCTCCTGCCCGGACCGCTTCAGCGCGGCGAGGACCGTGCCGATCGACCGGTCGAGGTCCTCGACCATCTCCTTGTACTTGGCTATGGACCCGCCGTCCTGGTGCCAGAGCGCGCTCCGGTCGCCGGCCTTGATCCGCCGGACGATCTCGGCGCTCGCCTCCTCGTCGCCGTCGGCGATCCAGGGCCAGTGCGGGGTGGTGAAGTTCAGGTTGAGCAGCCAGGGCCGGTCGTGGTCCCGGGCGACGTACTCGCTCGCCCGCTCCGTCAGGATCCGGGTGTAGTAGCGCAGGTCCTTGTACTGGGCGTCGCCCTCGTAGAGGTCGTACTCGCCGCCGAGGCCGAGCTTGGAGTAGTACTCCAGGGCTCCGCCGAAGTTGCCGAAGAACTCGTCCCAGCCCGAGCGTGTGGGGGAGTAGTCGGGCAGGTAGCCGCAGTGCCACTTGCCGATCAGCGCGGTGGCGTAGCCGGTCTCGCGCAGTCGCGAGGCGAGCGTGGGGTGGGTGGGCTCCAGGCCGACGGACTTGTCGGCGATCGGCTCGGCGAGACCGCCCTTCGTACGGCCGGGGAAGCGGCCCGTGTAGAGGGAGAACCGGGTCGGGGAGCAGGTCGCGGAGCCGGAGTAGGCGTCGGTGAAGCGGACGCCCTGGCGGGCGAGCCGGTCGAGGTGGGGGGTGCGGATGTGCGGGGAGCCGTACGAGGAGAGGTCGGCCCAGCCGAGGTCGTCGCCGAGGATGAACAGGATGTTCGGCCGCCGGGAGCGCCGCCCGGCCGCGGCACGGAACTCCCGCTCCTCGGCGGCCGCGGCGTGCGCGGTCCCGGCGTGCGCGGTCCCGCTGCCGGCACCGAGCGCGCCGGCGGCGGCCGCCCCGACGGCGGCGCCGCCGAGGGCGCGTCGGGACAGGGGTGTCGTGGGCGTGGGCATGGAGGCTCCTTGGAAGGTGCGGTGCGTGTGAAGGGGGTGCGGGCGCGCGAGGGCGCGCGGCGGCGCGGCCCGACCCGGACGGGGGCGTGGCTGGGCGGCGCGGAGTGCTTGAAGGGGTGGGCGAGGGCCGATTCGCCTGGATCAGGCCGGATCAGGCCGTATCAGGGCGAGAGGCCAGGGCCGATGAGCCCGAGCCGTAGCCCGACGAGATCCGAACGAAGGGGCCTAGGGCTTTCCGCCCCTAGGCGCAGCGACAGAGCGCGCCGGCGACACGGACCAGGTCGACGTGTCGGCGCGCCACGAGGGTGACCGACCGGTCACGCAGAGGCTGCATGGTGCTGGAGCCTGGCCGAGAGAGGACACCCCTGTCAACGCCCGTCCCGCTCTGTGGGACGCCCGTCTCACGAAGGACCGCGGTCCGCCGCGCCTTCGCCCCGGGCGGTCCCGTCCGGCCGTGTCTTCGCCCCAGGCGGACGCGTCCGCGCACCCCGCCCCGACGCCGTTCCGGCACCCGCAGGACGCCCTCCCGTTGCGAACTCCGTCACACCCGGAGCCTCCCGGGCCCGCACCTACTCGCCGGTAGAGCGTGTCGCGGCCCTCGTCGCCGACCCCTTGGAGCCCTTCTGCCCCTTGGTCACCGGGGGTCTCGCGGGCGGCCCCACCAGGCCTTGTTGATCAGATTGTGCGATCACACCAATCGGGGACCCCTCTCAATTCCCCAATTCGGACCAGTGGTCGACCTCCCCTACACTCGGGAACGTGCCACGTGGTGACGGTCGACTCAATCACGATCTGCTTCCCGGCGAGAAGGGCCCCCAGGACGCTTGCGGCGTCTTCGGTGTCTGGGCTCCGGGTGAAGAGGTCGCAAAGCTCACGTACTTCGGGCTCTACGCCCTCCAGCATCGGGGCCAGGAATCCGCGGGTATCGCGGTCAGCAACGGCTCCCAGATCCTCGTCTTCAAGGACATGGGACTGGTGTCCCAGGTCTTCGACGAGACCTCTCTCGGTTCGCTCCAGGGTCATATCGCGGTCGGTCACGCCCGCTACTCGACCACCGGTGCCTCCGTGTGGGAGAACGCGCAGCCGACGTTCCGGGCGACCGCCCACGGCTCCATCGCGCTCGGCCACAACGGCAACCTGGTGAACACGGCCCAGCTCGCCGAGATGGTCGCCGACCTGCCCAAGCAGGAAGGCCGCACGACTCGCGTCGCGGCCACCAACGACACCGATCTGCTCACGGCGCTGCTCGCCGCGCAGGTCGACGAGGACGGCAAGCCGCTCACCATCGAGCAGGGCGCCGCGAAGATCCTCCCCGAGGTCCGGGGTGCCTTCTCCCTCGTCTTCATGGACGAGCACACGCTCTACGCGGCCCGCGACCCGCAGGGCATCCGCCCGCTGGTCCTCGGCCGTCTGGAGCGCGGCTGGGTCGTCGCCTCCGAGTCCGCCGCTCTCGACATCTGCGGCGCCAGCTACGTCCGCGAGGTCGAGCCGGGCGAGATGATCGCGATCGACGAGAACGGCATCCGTACCTCGCGATTCGCGGAAGCGAAGCCCAAGGGCTGCGTCTTCGAGTACGTGTACCTGGCCCGCCCGGACACCGACATCGCCGGCCGCAACGTCTACCTCTCCCGCGTCGAGATGGGCCGTCGCCTCGCCAAGGAGGCACCCGTCGAGGCCGATCTGGTCATAGCGACGCCGGAGTCCGGCACGCCGGCCGCGATCGGGTACGCGGAGGCCTCCGGCATCCCCTTCGGCGCCGGTCTGGTGAAGAACGCCTACGTGGGCCGCACCTTCATCCAGCCCTCGCAGACCATCCGCCAGCTGGGCATCCGGCTGAAGCTGAACCCGCTCAAGGAAGTCATCAAGGGCAAGCGCCTGGTGGTCGTCGACGACTCGATCGTCCGCGGCAACACCCAGCGCGCCCTCGTCCGGATGCTCCGCGAGGCGGGCGCCGCCGAGGTCCACATCCGGATCTCCTCGCCGCCCGTGAAGTGGCCGTGCTTCTTCGGCATCGACTTCGCCACCCGCGCGGAGCTGATCGCCAACGGCATGTCCGTCGAGGAGATCGGCACCTCGCTCGGCGCGGACTCGCTCTCGTACATCTCCCTCGACGGGATGATCGAGGCGACCACCATCGCCAAGCCGAACCTCTGCCGTGCCTGCTTCGACGGCGAGTACCCGATGGAACTCCCGGACCCGGAGCTGCTCGGCAAGCAGCTGCTCGAGACGGAGCTGGCCGCCGGCCCCGCCGCGACCGCGGCCGCCGACGCCCTGCGCCGCCCGTAAGACCCCGCTGCACCCCGCAGTACGACACGAAAGCTCTGAACCCATGTCTCAGACCACCGGTGCCAGCTACGCGAGTGCGGGCGTCGACATCGAAGCGGGCGACCGCGCCGTCGAGCTCATGAAGGAGTGGGTGAAGAAGACGCAGCGCCCCGAGGTCGCGGGCCTCGGTGGCCTCGGCGGCTTCGCCGGCCTCTTCGACGCCTCCGCGCTCAAGCGCTACGAGCGTCCGCTGCTCGCCTCCGCCACCGACGGTGTCGGCACGAAGGTCGACATCGCCCGCCAGATGGGCGTCTACGACACCATCGGCCACGACCTGGTCGCGATGGTCATGGACGACATCGTCGTCTGCGGCGCCGAGCCGCTCTTCATGACCGACTACATCTGCGTCGGCAAGGTCCACCCCGAGCGGGTCGCCGCGATCGTCAAGGGCATCGCCGAGGGCTGCGTCCTCGCCGGCACCGCCCTCGTCGGTGGCGAGACCGCCGAGCACCCGGGCCTGCTCGGCCCGGACGACTTCGACGTCGCCGGCGCCGGTACGGGCGTCGTGGAGGCGGACCGTCTCCTCGGCCCCGATCGCATCCGTACGGGTGACGCCGTCATCGCGATGGAGTCCTCCGGCCTTCACTCCAACGGGTACTCGCTCGTCCGGCACGTCCTCTTCGACCGGGCGGGCATGAGCCTCGACCAGCGCGTCGAGGAGCTCGGCCGGACCCTGGGCGAGGAGCTCCTGGAGCCGACGAAGATCTACTCGCTCGACTGCCTGGCGCTGACCCGGACCACCGAGGTGCACGCCTTCAGCCACATCACGGGCGGTGGCCTGGCCGCCAACCTGGCGCGGGTCGTCCCGGACGACCTGCACGCCGTGGTCGACCGTTCGACCTGGGCGCCGGGAGCGATCTTCGACCTGGTCGGCAAGGCCGGACAGGTCGAGCGCCTCGAGCTGGAGAAGACCCTGAACATGGGCGTCGGCATGATGGCCGTCGTCCCGGCCGAGTCCGTGGAGGTCGCCCTGGCCACCCTGGAGGACCGGGGTGTCGAGGCCTGGGTCGCGGGTGAGATCACCGAGCGCGGCGACCGTACGACGGGCGCGGAGCTCATCGGCGACTACGCGGTCTGAGACGACTCCACGGTCCGATCCGGCACGGTGGGTGGGCACGGCCCCACCCACCGTTCCCCCTCACGTGCTCCGCACCGCGCTGCGAACGCACAGAAACCCGGTCCGGGTGATCCGGACCGGGTTCGGTGTTGAGCAGCGCTCTTTTTAAGAGGTCAAGCGCGACGCCGGGACGACGCGTCGGGACCGGACTCGTCGTCCTCGTCCTCGTCGTCCGTGTTGTAGAGATCCGCGTACTGCGCGTACGGGTCGTCTTCCTCGTCGTCGTCCTCGAACGGCTCGCCATTCGGCGGCTGGCTCGAAGTCGAAGCGCCCAGCTCGTTGGCCAGACGCGACAGGTCAGTCCCGCCGCTGCTGTACTTCAGCTGGCGGGCGACCTTCGTCTGCTTGGCCTTTGCCCGGCCGCGCCCCATGGCTCGACCCCCTCGGTGACGGGGCTCGACGGCCCCAGAGTCTTGACACGCGTTCATGAGTCGGAACGGGCTCTCGGAAGAGAGACCGGTCCGTAGGGCTTCAACGGTACCTGCTTCCGTGGCCATACGGTACGCCGCACGCATCACATGCCTCGGTACAGAACCTTCGAGGAGCCCCGTCCTCGCTGGTCAATCGCGATTTTAACCTCTTCTTGAGGGCCGACCCGCCGACCGGGGTGAGTCATCTCTCGATTGGGGTGAACCTACAAAGTTCACCCCTCCGAGCCCCGCAGGGTCCCCGGCCGGGTCCGGTGGACCGGCCCCGTCAAGAATCGGCCACCGCTCAGCCTCGGCGGGCGTCCGCCATCCGCTGCTCGGCGATCCGGTCGGCGGCCGCGGCCGGCGGGATGCCGTCCGACTTCGCACGCGCGAAGATCTCGAGGGTGGTGTCGAAGATCTTCGTGGCCTTCGCCTTGCACCGGTCGAAGTCGAAGCCGTGCAGCTCGTCGGCGACCTGGATCACGCCACCGGCGTTGACCACGTAGTCGGGCGCGTAGAGGATCCCGCGGTCGGCGAGGTCCTTCTCGACACCGGGGTGGGCGAGCTGGTTGTTGGCCGCGCCGCAGACGATCTTCGCGGTGAGGACCGGCACGGTCTCGTCGTTCAGGGCGCCGCCCAGCGCGCACGGGGCGTAGATCTCCAGGCCCTCGACGCGGATCAGGGCGTCGGTGTCCGCGACGACCTTGACCTGGGGGTGCTTGTCGGTGATCCGGCGCACCGACTCCTCGCGCACATCGGTGATGTACACCTCGGCGCCGTCCTCCAGGAGGTGCTCGACCAGGTAGTGGCCGACCTTGCCGACGCCCGCGACGCCGACCTTGCGGTCGCGGAGCGTGGGGTCGCCCCAGAGGGTCTGGGCGGAGGCGCGCATGCCCTGGAAGACGCCGAAGGCGGTGAGGACGGAGGAGTCGCCGGCGCCGCCGTTCTCGGGGGAGCGGCCGGTGGTCCAGGTGTTCGTCCGGGCGACGACGTCCATGTCGGCGACGTAGGTGCCGACGTCGCAGGCCGTCACGTAGCGGCCGCCGAGGGAGGCGACCATGCGCCCGTAGGCGAGCAGCAGCTCCTCGGTCTTGATCTTCTCGGGGTCCCCGATGATCACGGCCTTGCCGCCGCCGTGGTCGAGGCCGGCCATGGCGTTCTTGTACGACATGCCCCGGGAGAGGTTCAGCGCGTCGGCGACGGCCTCGGCCTCGGAGGCGTAGGGGTAGAACCGGGTGCCGCCGAGGGCGGGGCCCAGGGCGGTGGAGTGGAGGGCGATGACGGCCTTGAGGCCGGAGGCGCGGTCCTGGCAGAGCACGACTTGCTCGTGGCCACCCTGCTCCGAGTGGAACAGAGTGTGCAGTACGTCAGCAGCAGGAACGCCGGTCACATCGGTCACGGTGGTGACTCCCAAGTACGAAGCGGCGGTTACGTCGGCCCCTCCATGCGGGTGGTGGCGGGACCGGTTCGGCAGAAGGGTAAGTCCTACGCGGGCGTAGATCCGCCCCAGTGCGCAGGATCACCCCCTCCCGGAGTACCTCCGTGGAAGGATCGCGACATGTCGGTCGCCTCCAGGGTCCTCGTTCCGTACGCCTCCTATCTGCGCATCTACGAGCCGCTGGGGGCCTTCCCCGAGCCGGAGCGCGGGCACTGGGCGCGGTACGCCCGAAGAGACAGGACGCCGACGGCGCAGGAGGAACTGCGCCGGTCGTTGGCGGACTTGCTGCCGACCCCGCCGGTCCCGGTGCCGGTCGAGGAGAGCTCGGACGCCTTCGTCGCCGAGGTCGACGGGGTGGTGGTGGTCTGCCCGTGGCGGACGCGGATGCGGGCGCTGCTGGCGGTGGAGGAGCTGGGGCGGCCGCGGGACGCCGAGCCGGGGCGGCCGCCGCTGCCGGCGCCGGTGCTCGACGCGATGCTGCCGCCGGTGGTGCGCGCCCAGGTGGCGGCGGACCACGAGCGCTGGCGGGAGCGGAACCCGGACGCCCGGCCGTGGATCCGTACGGCGGTCTGGCAGGTGCCGGTGCGCTGGTTCACCCTCTTCTCGGACGAGGAGCGGGAGTACGTGCCCGGGGACCGGGCGCGGGGCGTGGCGCCGGTCATGCGCTACCGGACGCCGATGGTGCAGGCGCGGCGGCGCCTCGCGCGGGCGCTGCGGGCGCTGCGGGAGGCGATCGACGAGGGCCCGATGACCGAGGGCCTGGTCGAGGTGGGCCGGTGGCTTGAGGAGTTCCACCCGCGCTCCCTGGTGGAGCTGGACTACGGCGGTCTGGTGCACGCGCTGTCGGCGGAGCGGCTGGCGGGTGACCGGTCGGCGGCCGACGCGGCCGAGGGGATCGCGGCGCTCAAGGACGGGGACGGGGAGGCCGCGAGCGAGGCGTACGGGCGGCTCGCGGAGCGCTGGCGGGAGATCCGCAACCTGCAGTTCGCCAACTGACCATCGACAGGACACGTCGACCTGATGTAAATGATCATTAAGCGGCTTGTGTGTCCGGCGGGACGTTGGTGCGTGGGCGTCGGGACGTAGGTGGGGAAAGTGTTGGGACGTAGGTCCCGATCCGGGCCTTTGGCTCAAGCGTGACGGACAGCACTTACTGCGCCCTTGCGTCCTTCACCCTCCCTCGTGCCAAAATAGGACAAGGAGTCCGGGGAGGGTTCCTTCCGTCCAACTATGGGCGGAACGCTCAGCATTGCACTCTATGGGGGGTCTGAGGACTCCTGATCGCTCTGTGACTGATCGTCACAGTGGCGTGACTGTCCGTTATGGCATGGTCCATCGACTTCCGCCGCTGATGAACACCTGCGAGGGCAATTCCATCGGTTTGGCCGACGTGGCTGGACGGATGGTGTAGTTGTAGTGCCGAGGACAAGCCGTTCGTCCTATAACCGACTCGGCCCGCTTCTGCCATTTCGGGCAACGCGGGCCAAGGTGCAGAATTTAGAGGAAAGAACCGAGATGGTTCGGTTCTCCCGAGGAGGCCGCTCATGACCGCTCGCACCCCTGATGCCGAGCCGCTGCTGACCCCCGCCGAGGTTGCCACGATGTTCCGTGTGGACCCGAAGACGGTGACCCGTTGGGCCAAGGCAGGAAAGCTCACGTCCATCCGCACCCTGGGTGGACACCGCCGCTACCGCGAGGCTGAGGTCCGCGCCCTGCTCGCGGGCATTCCGCAGCAGCGCAGCGAGGCCTGAGGTACGCGCAACACCCTGTAGCACCGGGCAATTCCGGGTCCCCCAACCTGGACCGCCCACCCACGTTCTACCGACCAGGCGCCTGCCCCAACAGGCTCTTCGTCATCGATCGCGCTGGACTCCGCCGGGTCCAGCGCGATCTTTTTTGTGCCGGCTCCCAGCCCCTGAAGTGCGGTGCAATTGCACATATTAAATGGGGCTCATGTAGGGAGGGTGTAAGCGCGGGGGTGCGGGAAAGGTTTTCCGTGACTCCCGTCACACTGGCGAGGACTTGCCAAAGCGCCGCGAAGCACTGCCCAAGTACAGCCTGCCACTGCCGCGGCGGTCGCCAACGAGCCGTTGGTCATGGGCCGGTGGGACTTTCGTCCTCGGTCTCCTCGGCGGCCCGGTCCACCTCCATGGCGAGCCGCTGGAGGCGGTGGCAGACCGAGCAGTGGCGGGTGAGGTGTCCGTGGCGGGACGCGGCCGCCAGATGGGCGCGCAGCAGCGCCCGTATCTCGTGCCTCGCTGCCGACGCCGCGGCCATGCGTGACCACCTCCGGTCCGGGCCCCCATTTCCCTGATGTCTGGGGTACCGGGGTCCGGCCGACGCCGTCAATACACCGGGCGGAAACGAAGAAGGCCCGCACCGTTCGGTGCGGGCCTTCTTGGAGAGCGATCCTGACGGGACTTGAACCCGCGACCTCCACCTTGACAGGGTGGCGAGCTAACCAACTGCTCCACAGGACCTTGATTCGCGGCCCTCAGTGGGGGCTGCGAACAAGACTGTACAGCAGGTCAGAGGGTCTGGTCGAACCGGCGCAAGGCGACACCCCCGGCAGGCCCCCTCCGCTTCACCTCCCGGCCCCTTCCCCTACGGCGCGGCGGCGTCGATCGCCTTGACGATCCGCTTGTCGGAGACCGGGTGGGCCGTGCCCAGGGCGTGGGCGAAGTAGCTGACCCGGAGCTCCTCGATCATCCAGCGGATGTCGGTGACCTCCTTCGGCACCGGCCGTCCCTGCGGGAGCTGTTCGAGCAGCCAGGCGTACTCGTCGAGCATCTCGTGGACCTTCTCCATGCGGGTGGTGTCCCGCTGCACGCCGGTCGGCATCTGCTGGAGCCGGCGGTCCACGGCCACCAGGTAGCGCATCAGGTCCGGCAGCCGCCTCAGCCCCGTCTTCGTGACGAAGCCCGTGGGCATCAGCCAGGCGAGCTGCTCGCGCACGTCCGCCAGGTTGTTGATGAGCGCCAGGCTGTTCGTCGCCTTCAGGCGGCGCTCGCAGGCCTGCCAGGCGGCCAGGATCTGCTGGACCTGGTCCACCGTCCGCACGGTCGTGTCCACGAGATCGGCGCGGACCTTGTCGTACAGCTTCCGGAAGGACTCCTCGTCCCAGACCGGGCCGCCGTGGTCGGCGATCAGCTTGTCCGCCGCGGCGGTCGCGCAGTCGTCGAAGAGCGCCTGGATCGAGCCGTGCGGGTTCCTGGAGAGGGCCAGCTTCTGCTGGTTGGTGAGCTTGTCCGAGGCGAACTTCGCCGGGTTCACCGGGATGTTCAGCAGGATCAGCTTCCGCGTCCCCTGCCACATCGCCCGCTCCTGCTCGGCCTCCGTGTCGAAGAGCCGTACGGAGACGGTGTCGCCCGCGTCCACGAGCGCCGGGTACGCCTTGACCGGCTGCCCGGCCCGCCGGGTCTCGAAGACCCTCGTGAGCGTGCCGATCGTCCAGTCGGTGAGCCCCGTGCGCTCCAGGGACTGCCCGGAGCCGTCAGGGCCGCTCGTGGCGGCCGCGGCGGCCTTGGAGAGGGCCTGGCGCGCCTTGGGGCGCAGCTTGAGCTTGAGCGCCTCCAGGTCCTTGTCCTCGGCCAGCTTGCGCCGCCGCTCGTCGACGATCCGGAAGGTGATCTTCAGATGGTCGGCGATCCGGGACAGGTCGAAGTCGTCCGGGGTGACCGGGACGCCGACCATCCGGTGCAGCTCGCGGGCGAGCGTCACCGGCAGCGGCTCCTGGAGGGGGACGGCCGAGTCGAGGAAGCGGGCCGCGAAGTTCGGCGCCGGCACGTAGTTGCGGCGGATCGGCTTCGGGAGCGAACGGATCAGCTCGGTGACGATCTCCTCGCGCAGACCCGGGATCTGCCAGTCGAAGCCCTCGTCCGTGACCTGGTTGAGCACCTGGAGCGGGATGTGGACGGTCACACCGTCGGCGTCGGCGCCCGGCTCGAACTGGTACGTCACCCGGAACTTCAGCGGCCCCTGCCGCCAGGAGTCCGGATAGTCGGCCTTGGTGACCCCCGCGGCCTTCTCGTTGATGAGCATCTCGCGCTCGAAGTCGAGGAACTCCGGCTCCTCGCGCCGCTTGTGCTTCCACCACGAGTCGAAGTGCGCACCGGACACCACGTGTTCGGGGACGCGCTTGTCGTAGAAGTCGAAGAGCGTCTCGTCGTCGACCAGGATGTCCCGGCGCCTGGCGCGGTGCTCCAGCTCCTCGACCTCGGTGAGGAGCTTGCGGTTGTCGGCGAAGAACTTGTGGTGCGTGCGCCAGTCGCCCTCGACGAGCGCGTTGCGGATGAACAGGTCGCGGGAGGCCTCGGGGTCGATCCGCCCGTAGTTCACCTTGCGGTCGGTGACGATCGGCACGCCGTAGAGGGTGACCTTCTCGATCGCCATCACGGCCGCCTGGTCCTTCTCCCAGTGCGGCTCGCTGTACGTCTTCTTGATCAGGTGCTGGGCGAGCGGCTCGATCCACTCGGGCTCGATCCGCGCGTTGACGCGGGCCCACAGCCGCGAGGTCTCCACCAGCTCGGCGGACATGATGAAGCGCGGGGGCTTCTTGAAGAGCGCGGAGCCCGGGAAGACCGCGAACTTGGCGCTGCGCGCGCCGAGGTACTCGTTCTTCGCGCCTTCCTTCACGTCCTTCATGCCGATGTGGGAGAGCAGACCGGCGAGCAGCGAGGTGTGCACCGACTGCTCGGGCGCGTCCTCCTCGTTGAGGTGGATGCCCATCTGCTTGGCGACCGTGCGCAGCTGCGCGTAGATGTCCTGCCACTCGCGGATGCGCAGGAAGTTCAGGTACTCGGCCTTGCACATCCGGCGGAAGGAGCTGGAACCGCGCTCCTTCTGCTGCTCGCGGATGTACCGCCAGAGGTTGAGGAAGGCGAGGAAGTCGCTCGTCTCGTCCTTGAAGCGGGCGTGCTGCTGGTCGGCCTGGGCCTGCTTCTCGGCGGGGCGCTCGCGCGGGTCCTGGATGGAGAGCGCGGCGGCGATCACCATGACCTCGCGTACGCAGCCGTTCTTGTCGGCCTCCAGGACCATCCGGGCCAGGCGGGGGTCGACGGGCAGCTGGGAGAGCTTGCGGCCCGCCTGGGTGAGCCGCTTCTTGGGGTCCTTCTCGGCGGGGTCGATCGCCCCCAGCTCCTGGAGGAGCTGCACGCCGTCGCGGATGTTGCGGTGGTCCGGCGGGTCGATGAAGGGGAACTTCTCGATCTCGCCGAGGCCGGCCGCGGTCATCTGGAGGATGACGGACGCCAGGTTGGTCCGCAGGATCTCGGCGTCCGTGAACTCCGGGCGGGAGAGGAAGTCGTCCTCGGAGTAGAGCCGGACGCAGATGCCGTCGGACGTACGGCCGCAGCGGCCCTTGCGCTGGTTGGCGCTGGCCTGGCTGACCGCCTCGATCGGCAGGCGCTGGACCTTGGTCCGGTGGGAGTAGCGGGAGATGCGGGCGGTGCCCGGATCGATGACGTACTTGATGCCGGGGACGGTCAGCGAGGTCTCGGCCACGTTCGTGGCGAGGACGATCCGGCGGCCGGTGTGGGCCTGGAAGACGCGGTGCTGCTCGGCGTGGGAGAGCCGGGCGTAGAGGGGGAGGACCTCGGTGTTGCGGAGCTGCTTCTTCAGCAGCGCGTCCGCGGTGTCGCGGATCTCCCGCTCGCCGGAGAGGAAGACGAGGATGTCGCCCGGGCCCTCGGCCTGCAGCTCGTCGACGGCGTCGCAGATCGCGGTGATCTGGTCCCGGTCCGCCTCCTCGGAGTCTTCCTCCAGGAGCGGGCGGTAGCGCACCTCGACCGGGTACGTACGGCCGCTGACCTCGACGATCGGCGCGTCGCCGAAGTGGCGGGAGAAGCGCTCGGGGTCGATGGTCGCGGAGGTGATGACGACCTTGAGGTCGGGGCGCTTGGGCAGCAGCTGGGCCAGATAGCCGAGCAGGAAGTCGATGTTGAGGGACCGCTCGTGGGCCTCGTCGATGATGATCGTGTCGTAGGCGCGCAGCTCGCGGTCCGTCTGGATCTCGGCGAGCAGGATGCCGTCCGTCATCAGCTTCACGAAGGTCGCGTCGGGGTTCACCTGGTCGGTGAAGCGGACCTTCCAGCCGACGGCCTCGCCCAGCGGGGTCTTCAGCTCCTCGGCCACCCGCTCGGCGACCGTGCGGGCGGCGATCCGGCGGGGCTGGGTGTGACCGATCATGCCCCGGACGCCCCGGCCGAGCTCCATACAGATCTTGGGGATCTGCGTGGTCTTTCCGGAACCCGTCTCACCGGCGACGATCACGACCTGGTGGTCACGTATCGCCTCCAGGATCTCGTCCTTCTTCTGCGAGACGGGCAGCTGCTCGGGGTAGGTGACCGCGGGCATGCGGGCGGCCCGGCCGTCGACGCGCTCCTTGGCCTTGCCGGCCTCGGCGGCGATCTCGTCCAGGACGGCCTCACGGGCCTCGGGCTTGCGGATGCGGCGGGCGCCCTCGAGGCGGCGGCCGAGCCGGTGGGCGTCCCGCAGCGAGACCTCGGCCAGGACGGACTGGAGGGCGGCGAAGGAAGTAGACATACGGAATCCAGGATCGCACCCCGGGCGGAGAACGGGCGAACCGATTTCCGTGCGGTGCGACGGGCGGTGCGGCCCGTGGTGCGACGGGCGGTGCGGCCCGTGGTGCGGCCGGTCGTGCGGCCCGTGGTGCGACGGGCGGTGCGGCCCGTGGGGCGATCGTGGGGCGGCCGTGGGGCGATCGTGGGGCGGCCGTGGGGCGACCCGTAATATTTCGGGCACGTCGAGCCGAGAGGTCCCCACCCCCATGTCCCGCACCGCCCGCACCGTCCGTGCGCTCGCGGCGCTCGCCGCGCTGGTGGGCGTGGTGCTCGGGCTGCTGGGGTGCGGCGCCGGTGCGGCGGCCGTGGCGGCCGAGCCGTCCCCCTTCGTGGTCGCCGGGAGCACGTCGCCCGGCTGCGGTCAGGGGACGAGCGTCGACGGCGCCGCCCGGCCGGCCACCCCGCCGCGGCCCAGCGGCTTCGGCGAGCTGCTGCCCGCGCTGGCGGGGGAACGGGCCGCCGGCGCCGGGGCCTGGGGCTGTGACCAGGACATACGTGAGTCCGCACCGGGCCCGGAACCACCGGAACTGGTGCCTCCGTCACCTGTGGAGCTGTCGATCCTGCGCGTCTAGAGGGCTGGCCGTCCGCGTGTCGTCCACCCCTCTTCTCCCTGTTCAGGAGCGTTTCCGCATGTCCAAGTCCAAGCCGATCATGATCATCTCCGGGGTTGCCCTGGCCGCCGTGCTGGCCGGGGTCGTCTCGTTCACCGCGGGTGCGCCCGCCCCCGTCCGCTCGTCCGGTTCCTCGGCCGCCGAGGTCTCCGCGGAGCCCGGCGGGCCCGTCTATCCCGAGCTGGAGGCCTACGCCCGCCGCGACGCCGCCGACAAGCTCGCCCTGGGCCGGGCCGACGCGCCCGTGGTGCTGATCGAGTACGCCGACTTCAAGTGCGGCTACTGCGGGAAGTTCGCCCGGGACACCGAGCCCGAACTGATCAAGAAGTACGTCGACAACGGCACCCTGCGCATCGAGTGGCGGAACTTCCCGATCTTCGGTGAGGAGTCCGAGGCCGCCGCCCGGGCGTCGTGGGCGGCGGGGCAGCAGGGCCGGTTCTGGGAGTTCCACAAGGCCGCGTACGCCGAGGGCGCCAAGGAGAAGGGCTTCGGCAAGGACCGGCTCGACGCGCTCGCGAAGGAGGCCGGGGTCCCCGACCTCGCGCGGTTCGCCGAGGACACGGACGGCGCGGCGGCCCGCGCGGCGGTGAGCAAGGACCAGGAGCAGGGCTACTCGCTGGGAGCCACCTCCACCCCGTCGTTCCTGGTCAACGGGCGGCCGATCGCCGGCGCGCAGCCGATGGAGACCTTCGTGGACGCGATCGAGGCGGCGGCGAAGGCGGCCAAGGCGGCGCCGAAGCCGTCGTCGACGCCGTCGAAGCCGGCCACGACCGGGGGCGGGGCGGGGGAGTGACCTCCGACATCGGCTATCTGGCCGCCTTCCTCGGCGGTCTCCTCGCCCTCCTCAGCCCGTGCAGCGCCCTGCTCCTCCCGGCCTTCTTCGCGTACTCGATCGACTCGACGAGCCGGCTGCTGGCCCGTACGGGCATCTTCTATGCCGGACTCGCGACCACGCTCGTCCCGCTCGGCGCGGCCGGTTCGTTCGCCGGGCGGCTCTTCTACGGCCACCGGGACCTGCTGGTGGCCCTCGGAGGCTGGACGATCATCGCGCTCGGCGTCCTCCAGATCCTCGGGATGGGCTTCGCCTCACGCAGGATCGCCCAGGTCAGCGGCCGGATCCGCCCCACGACGGCGGTCTCCGTCTACGCCCTCGGCCTGGTCTACGGCCTCGCCGGTTTCTGCGCGGGTCCGATCCTCGGCAGCGTCCTGACGGTGGCGGCGCTGAGCGGCAGCCCGGCGTACGGCGGCCTGCTGCTCGCGGTGTACGCGCTGGGCATGGCCGTGCCGCTGTTCCTGCTGGCGCTGCTCTGGGAGCGGTACGAGCTGGGCCGGCGCCGCTGGCTGCGGGGCCGTACGGTCCGGGCCGGCCGGTTCGAGCTGCACACGACGTCGCTGCTGTCGGGCCTGTTCTTCGTGGTGCTCGGCGGGCTCTTCCTTGCCTTCGACGGCACGACGGCGCTGCCCGGGCTGCTGTCGGTGGACGACTCGTTCGCGGTGGAGGAGCGGGTGGCCTCGGTGGGCCGTTCGGTGCCGGACTGGGCGCTGCTCGTGGCGGTGGTCGCCGTGGTCGCGGTGGTGCTCGCGGTGCGCGGTCGGCGCGGGCGGCGGGGCGAGGAGGCCTGAGGGTTGGGTGAGGGGGTACGGACGTCAGTCCGTACCCCCACCCCCGTACTCCGGTCGGCGGACACGAAAAAGGCCCCGCTCTTTCGAACGGGGCCTTCTCTTTGTGGCTGGGGCCGGGGTCGAACCGGCGACCTATCGCTTTTCAGGCGATCGCTCGTACCAACTGAGCTACCCAGCCACGAGATCATTGCTGACCTCAGCGATCCTGACGGGACTTGAACCCGCGACCTCCACCTTGACAGGGTGGCGAGCTAACCAACTGCTCCACAGGACCTTGCGATGTGCGAGAACAGTCTCGCACAGGTTGTTGCGTGCCCCCAACGGGATTCGAACCCGTGCTACCGCCTTGAAAGGGCGGCGTCCTGGGCCACTAGACGATGAGGGCTAGAGGCTCACCTGCGCGCTTCGCAGCGCGTCGGGGACGTGAGAAGCATATGGGATGGCGGCCGCTATCGCCAAAACGGTTTCACCTGGGGGGACAATGGCCGGGTGCTGGAGATGACGCGCGAGGAGTTCGAGGAGCTTGTCGCCGAGGCCCTGGACCGGATCCCGCCGGAGCTGACGCGACTGATGGACAACGTCGCGGTGTTCGTCGAGGACGAACCCGCGCCGGACGACCCGGAGCTGCTCGGGCTGTACGAGGGGACTCCGCTGACGGACCGGGGCGAGTGGTACGCGGGGGTGCTGCCGGACCGGATCACGATCTACCGGGGGCCGACGCTGCGGATGTGCGAGTCGCGGGAGGACGTGGTGGCGGAGACCGAGATCACCGTCGTCCACGAGATCGCCCACCACTTCGGCATCGACGACGAGCGACTGCACGCGCTCGGCTACGGCTGACGGCTACGGCTGACGCCTACGGCTGACGGTTGCGGCTACGGATACGGATACGGCTGACGGTTGACGGCCGGGCTTCCGGGCTTCCGGGCGCGGTGCGATCGGGGCAGGTGCTTTCCGCGGGGGCGTGTCCCTTGCGGTGCAAAGGGAGTTGGGCAGCGAAACGCGGTCTTCCGCCCGCGCTGTTCCCGCCCTTCTGTGTCCTGGAGGTGCCTCCGTGCGCCAATTGCCCACCCGCGTGCGATGGGTCGCGACCGCTCTGGCGGTGGCGGCCTGTGCCGGTCTGAGCGGCTGCATGAGCGTCAGTGACGAGGGTGCGAAGCCGGCGCCCAGCAAGTCCGCGGGGAAGCAGGGGGAGGACGCCGGTTCCGGCGAGGGCTCCGGCGGCTCCGGCGGCCATGGCGGGACCGGCCGGGGCGCGGCCGGGAGGAGCGGGCCCGACGCGGCCGGGGCGGGGACGGAGCCGCCGGTGCCGAGCGGCTCGCCGTC